>VBJP01000243.1 GCA_005880165.1 Chloroflexota bacterium
AGGAGCGGTACCACCTGATGCACCTCGACACCTGGCTCCGGCGCCTGGCCGGCAGTGATGGAGCCAGGGAACGCCTGGCGGAGGCGCTGCGCACACTGTGGGCGGACGCACTGGCGGTCTTCAGCCCTGTCCCGGGCGAGGAGGTGCTGGTGCGGGGAGGCGAGCTGCCGCAGCCGATGGCGACCCTTCGCACTCGCTGGTTGGAACAGATCTCGCCGGTGCTGGCCGGGCTGGGGCTTCCAGGACCCACGGCCGATGATCTGGCCGCCGGCGCAGAGGACGGCAGGACGCGCCGCACCGATGCCTTCCGCTGGCTCCACGGCGAGTTCACGATGGTTGCCGCCTCGGAGCGGGGAGCGACGTGGTAGCCGCGGCCGATCCGCGCGAGGCCGTGATCTGGGCAGCCCTCGACGAGATCCCCGACCCCGAGATCCCGGTCATCAGCGTCGTGGAGCTCGGGGTGATCGGGGGATTCGCGTTCGAGCCCGACACACGCGGCGGTGAGCGGCTCACCGTGGACCTGCTACCGACCTTCGTTGGATGCCCAGCCATCGACGTCATGCGCGACCAGGTGGGGGAGCGGTTGCGCGGGCTCGAGCTGGCGGACGAGGTGGAGGTCAGGATCAGCTTCGCGGTGCCGTGGACGTCGGATCGGATCAGCCTGGAGGGCCGCGAGAAGCTCCGCGCCAGTGGCTTCGCCCCGCCGGCGCTGATGGCCATCGGGGCTCCATCGGTCCCGGAGTCAGATCTGCTGACCATGGCGGTCGTGGCGACCTGCCCCTATTGCGGCTCGCGCAACACCACCCTTGAGAACCCGTTCGGGCCCACCCTGTGCCGTGCGATCTACCACTGCGCCGATTGCCGGCAGCCGTTCGAGCAGTTCAAGGCCGTCTAGCGCCCGCGCGCGTGTTCAGGCACGGGCCCTGCAAGCACGAGACGCGTGAGCGAATCCCACAACGGGCACCGCACGGCCCACACCACGCGCATCGCGGCGGTGGGTGACCTGCATTGCACGGTCGACGCCAAGGGGCGCCTTCGTGAGCTCTTCACGCGAGCCAGCCAGGAGGCGGACGTCATCGCGCTGTGCGGTGACCTGACCGATTACGGCCTCCCGGAGGAGGCGCACGTGCTGGCCGGCGAACTGGTCGGGGCGCGGGTGCCGGTGGTCGGCGTGCTGGGCAACCACGACCACGAATCCGGCAAGCAGGTGGAGGTCGCGCAGATCCTGACGGAGGCGGGCATGAAGGTGCTGGACGGCGACGCGGTGCAGCTCGCCGGGATCGGCTTCGCCGGTACGAAAGGCTTCGCAGGCGGCTTCGACCTCCACTCACTCGGTGCATGGGGCGAGGCGGCCACCAAGGCATTCGTGCAGGCCGCCATCGACGAGGCGATGAAGCTCGAAGCTGGCCTGGCCCGGCTCCGCACCCGGTCGCGCGTCGCCCTCCTTCACTATTCGCCCATCTCGGGGACGGTCCGCGGGGAGCCGGAGCAGATCTACCCATTCCTGGGCTCGAGCCGTCTCGAGGATCCCATCGACCGTATGGCGGTGAGCGCCGTCTTCCATGGCCATGCCCATCACGGCGCGACAGAGGGGAGGACCAAGAACGGCGTGCCGACGTACAACGTCTCGCTGCCACTGCTGCTGGCGAGCGGCCCGCGGGCGACGCCGTTCAGGCTCGTGGAGCTTGCCGTCGATCAGGATGCGGCCGACGCCGCAGAGCACGAGCTGACACCGGTCCGGGCACGGACCCGCCGCTGAGGAGCGCGAACATGATGGTCAACGAGCGCCTGCGAGCTAGCATCGACGTCGCGCCCAGGACGGCGGCCTTCTACGAGCATGTGATCACGGCGCTCGAGGAGGAGGGGGTGCCGTTCATGCTCGGCGGCGCCTTCGCGTTCGAGGTGTACACCGACATCGGTGGCCGGACCAAGGACCTCGACCTCTTCCTGCACCCGCGCAACGTCAAGGCGGCCATGGCCGCGCTCAACCGCCGCGGCTACGACACGGAGATGAAGGCGGAGCACTGGCTCGGCAAGATCAAGTCCGGTGAGGACTTCGTCGACGTCATCTTCGGATCCGGCAACGGGCTCGCCGTGGTGGATGACGTCTGGTTCGAGCACGCCAGTCCTGCCGAGGTGCTCGGTCACGAGGTGCGCCTCATCCCGGCCGAGGAGATGCTGTGGTCGAAGTCCTTCATCATGGAGCGCGAGCGCTTCGATGGCGCCGACATCGCCCACCTCATCCGCGTGGCCGGCCGGACCATGGACTGGCGACGCCTGGTCGATCGCTTCGGGCGCTTCTGGGCGGTGCTGCTTGCGCATGTGGTCCTCTTTGACTTCATCTATCCCGCCGATCGCGGACGGGTGCCGGACTGGGTGCGCGGCGAGCTGCTCGGCCGGGCAGGGGATGGAGCCGTGGACCAGGCGGCGGTCGACGAGCGCGTCTGCTTCGGCACCACGCTGTCGCGCGCGCAGTACCTGCCTGACGTCGAGGGCTGGGGCTATCGCGATGGCCGCCTGAAGCCGTTCGGCCTCCTGGGCGAGACCGATATCGAGCACGAAACCGAGCGCATGCGGAAGGAGCTCGGTCTCTAGCCCGGCGCGCGGTGCGTTACCCTTGGCCTCACCATGGCCATCGACAGCGACGAGTTCCGGTCGCGCGCTGACGAGCTGCTCGATGCGGGCGTTCACGACCCGCTCGACACGATGCGGCACTCGGCTGCGCATGTCATGGCGGCGGCCGTCATGGACCTCTTTCCAGGCGCACGGCTGGGCATCGGGCCAGCCATCCGGGACGGCTTCTACTACGACTTCGAGCTGCCGCGTCCGCTGACGCCCACGGACCTCGAGGCGATTGAGGCCAAGATGCGCGAACAGGTTGCCGCGGACCTCACCTTCGAGCGCAGCGAGCTGTCGCGCGAGCAGGCGCTCGCCCAGCTCGAGAAGGACGGCCAGCCGTTCAAGGTCGAGATCGTGCGCGACCTGCCGGCCGAGGAGTCGCAGGTGGTCAGCTTCTACCGCCACGACGCATTCAGCGACCTGTGCCGCGGCCCGCACGTGCCCTCGACTGGCCGGCTCGGGCCCTTCAAGCTGCTGAACAGCGCCGCTGCCTACTGGCGCGGCGACGAAACGCGTCCGATGCTCCAGCGCATCTACGGCACCGTGTGGGAGACGCAG
>VBJP01000247.1:0-504 GCA_005880165.1 Chloroflexota bacterium
CGAGCCGTGATGAGGATCGGCAAAGCCGAACCGAACCGATCCGACCGATGGACGGAACCCCACGCCAGCGATACGGTTGGCGAGGATTGCTGCATCGGGAGGACCGATGGCAAATCTCTTCGCGAGCCGCCGGAGGATGCTTGCGCTATCGGTGGCTCTAGTTTCGCTCGTTGTTGGCCTCGTCGCTGTTCGCGGCATCGCGCCGGTCGCCGGCGGAGGGGTGTTGACCGTTCCACCCCTCTCCGTGAGCGAAGTCATCGCCATCGGGAATCTTGGTGTCCTGGGCTCGCGGCCGATCACCGTGCGGGGATTCTGGTCGGACGTCGCAATCCCGCACTCATGTCCTCTCTCCAGTCAAAGTAATGGCCTGAACGGCTGCCGAAAAGGCGAGTTCGGATTCACCGAAGCGAACGAGCCCGCGATGGTCTTCGCGCGCGACGGAGCGGTCGTCGCTCACGCCAGCAGCCCGTTGCTGCAACCCTGGATCATCAATCCTGGAGCCGC
>VBJP01000247.1:563-3569 GCA_005880165.1 Chloroflexota bacterium
CACGCGCGCTCGCCTGTGAGCCGACGATCCGAGACGCGTGCCGAGCGGGGTTCGTGGTCGACGCAGTTATATCGGTCAACGGGCGACCGGCTCTTCCCAACGTTCCCTCGCGTTCTCTCCTCGAGCACGGCCCGCTGGAACCAGACGCCGCAGCTCTGGACCGCATCTCGCGATCGAGCCAGCGGGCCGGCGAACGCCTGCTTACGGCAGTTGTCGCCGATGGCTGGAACGGCTCGCTCGTCGACGAACGGATCCGGTTCAAACTGACCGGACCAACGTGGTTTCTGACGTTCATCGAGCCCGACGGCACCATTCGGAGCGTGGGCGTGGACGAGCGAACCGGCGTTGCGATCTGGCCGACCGGCAGCTGACCCGTCTCGATGGACGTGCCTAGTTGTCGGTGGTGATGCCGTCCCCCAGCGTGAAGCGGCGGAGCTCCTCTTCGCAGGCTTGGGCGGCGCGGTTGGCCTCGGCAACCAGGAATGGCGTCATCCGCGTCGAGTCGACGATCAGCAACGTGTGACCGCGCTCGTTGCGGTCGAGGACGATCCGGTCGTCACCGTGGAAGCTGATCGCCCAGTTGGCCTGCAGCTGCACCAGCTCGGCGAGCACCACCTTCTCGCTGAAGGACCAATCGAGAAACGCGGCATTGAGCGTGCCCACCACGTCCCGCAGCTGCAGGGTCGTGTTGCGCGGCAGCCGAGCGAGGAAGTGCACGACCCGCACGCGGGCGAACGGGTCACCGGCCCGCGCGAGCTGCGGGGGCGCGAGATTGGGGTCGGGCATTCCCTCTGGTGGGGCTCCGACCGCCAGGCCGGCGGTGGTCATCGGCCTGATGGTAGCCCGATGCGGGCGCCGGCGGACCGCCGGCGCCCGGCACCACCATTGCGCCTAGTTCGCGGCTCCTGATCCGGTCTCGATGGGCGCGGCGACCAGTGACCCGTACTCGGTCCATGAGCCGTCGTAGTTGCGCACGTTCGGATAGCGCAGCAGCTCATGCAGCACGAACCAGGTATGGCTGGAGCGCTCGCCGATCCGGCAGTACGCGACGATCTCCTTCTCGGGGATGATGCCCCTGCTCGAGTACAGGCTCGCGAGCTCGGCGAGCGGCTTGAAGGTGCCGTCCTCGGCGACGGCGCTCGACCACGGCACGTTGGCCGCACCCGGGATGTGGCCCTTGCGCTGCGCGGCCTCCTGTGGGAGATGGGCCGGCGCCGCGAGCTCGCCACGGAACTCCTCCGGGGAGCGGACGTCGACGAACGCCATCGCGTCCCGACCGACGGCGCCCAGCACCTGATCGCGGTAGGCGCGCAGCTCCTGCCGGGGCGCGCCTGCCAGCTGGACGTTGCCCGCCCCATGCGATGTAGCGTCAGTGGACAGCGGCAGGCCCGAGGCTTCAATCTTCTTGCGCCCACCATCCAGCAGGCGGACGTTTTCGAAGCCGTGGTAGCGCAGCTGCCAGAACGCCCAGGCGGCGAACCAGTTGTTGTTGTCGCCGTAGAGCACGACAAGCGTGTCGTCGTTCACGCCGGCCGAGCGGAGGAGCGCCTGCAGCTCGTCACGCGAGACGAGGTCGCGCTTGATCGGATCGTTGAGCTGTGTCGTCCAGTTGAACGCGACGGCACCGGGGAGGTGCCCGGTCCCGTAAGCGCTGGTGTCGACGTCGACCTCGATGAATCTGACCTTGGGGTCATCGAGATGGTCGCGAGCGAAGTCGACGTTGACGAGCGGGGCCTTCGCGGTGCGCGCGGCAGGAGCCGCATCCACAACGGACATAAGAGGGGCACAGAGTCCTTCGACTCGTGATCGACGAGCGCGCGGGCTGTTGCCGCGCGGGCGGATCGGACGGCTCGGTCGTCGCGCCGGCGATCGACGATGTCGTCGGCTGAACTCCGACCGATTTCGTCGGAGTATGGGCCGGCGGAGGGTGGGGAGCAAATCAGCCGGGGAGCCTGGAGGACCCCGTGCGCGAGGTCAGCTCGGTCCGGCCGCTCCCTGCGCGTGCTTGGCCGCGTTGCCGTTGGCGTGGCCATTGCCATGGCCGTGACCCATGATCCAACCGATCCCGGGCGAGAGGTGTAGGGAGCTGTCTGCCTGCTCCAGCTGCTTGGCGATGGCGCCCCAGCCCATGCCTCCGTCGAACATGGCTCCCAGTTCTGTGACACTCTTCCCGGTCGCATCGGCCCAAGCTTCAAGGCGCACCGCCCCGCCGACGCCGTACTTCGCGGCCAAGGTCTTGAGCTCGTCGGCACTGGCGGTGATGCCGGCGCTCTTCAGCAGGTCGACCAGCTGTGCGGCGTGCGTATCGGTGAGCTGCGCGCCTGTTCCGGATTCGCTGGTGTCGGCATTGGTGTCTGGTGATTCGGGCGCCTCTGCCTCGGGGGCCTCGGACTCAGGCGCCTCCGATTCGGGCGCCTCGGTCTCGGCGTCCTTCCCGCCATCGGAATCCGACGGCTGATTGGAGGCGGCCTGGAGGGAGAGATGGCGATCGAGGCTCGTTCGGGTCGCAAACGCGGTTCCGGCGATGAGCAGCAGCAGCGCCAGGGCGGCGACCACGGTACGCAGGCTTCGCATGCGGCCAGTTGTAACCCACTCAGAGGCTCCTGAACAGCACTTCGGTGCCCGACGGCAACGGACCATCCCGGTAGTACTCTCGGCCACTGGAGGCGGGCATCGGCTGCCTGTAGCGTTCCGCGCACAAACCGCGCGCTGCCTCGCGGTTTGCTGTGTAGGAGGCTTCCTTGACCTTCTGGAACTGGCGCCGCGGCACCAGCGCGGGAGTGGCCAGCGGCTCGGCCGCGGCCGTCGCATACATGCCCGAGCTCGCGCCCATCGAGCTGTACACGGCCGAGATGCGGATCGTCGGCTGGATCGAGGCGAACGGGCTGCGCGTGACCGACCTCTTGAATGCGCATGACGAGCTCCGGCTGTGGCGCCCGAGCCCAGGGCCGCTGGACGGGGCACTGACCGAGGCCGCCAACGGAGTGGAGCCGGATCCAGCGGATG
>VBJP01000248.1 GCA_005880165.1 Chloroflexota bacterium
TAGCGCAGGCTGTCCATGATCAGCTGCAGCACCCGGGGCTGGGTCGCGTCGAGCGTGTTCCCTGTGCCGGTGTAGTCCATGTAGCGCCGGGGCTCGTCGGCCACCAGGCGGTAGTAGGCGGCGTTGTCGATGCCGCGGAAGCTCAGCGTCGGGCCCCGCTCGTCGCCCTCGCCGGTGTGGTTGTAGACGACGTCCAGGATCACCTCGATGCCGGCGGCGTGCAACGCCCTGACCATCTCGCGGAACTCGCGCACCGGATCGCCGCCGTGCGTGGCGAAGCGCGAGTCGGGCGCGAAGAAGCCGATGCTGTTGTACCCCCAGTAGTTGGCCAGGCCGCGCTCGAGCAGGAACCGGTTGGTGACGTGGTGGTGGACCGGCAGCAGCTCGACGGCGGTAACTCCCAGCCGCTGCAGGTGCGCGAGACCCGGTGGCGAGGCGAGCCCGCGATAGGTGCCGCGCAGGTGGGCCGGCACCTCGGGGTGGGTGACGGTGAAGCCTTTGACGTGGACCTCGTAGATCAGCGAACGCTCGAAGGGGACCCTGGGCGGCGCGTCGTCGCCCCAGTCGTAGGCAGCATCCACCACCACGCACTTGGGCAGGTCAGGCGCGGAGTCGCGTTCATCGAAGGCCAGGTCGACGTGCGGATTGCCGAGCGGGTACCCGAAGAGCCGATCGGTGACGGTGATGGTGCCGTCGATCCAGCGCGCGTACGGGTCGAGCAGCAGCTTGTGGGGGTTGAACCGATGGCCTTCGCGCGGCGCGTGCGGACCCTCGACGCGGAACCCGTAGCGCTGGCCTGGCCGCAGGTCGGGGAGGTAGCCGTGCCATATGAAGTTGGTGCGGTCGGGGAGGCGGATGCGCTGCTCGCGCGATCCGTCCGCCTCGAAGAGGCACAGCTCGACGGCGCTGGCGTGCTCGCTGTAGATCGCGACGTTGACCCCGTCTCCGTCCCAGGAGACGCCAAGCGGATAGGGCGACCCGCGCCAGATCCTCACTTCGGAAACTCGGCCATCGCGAACACCTGCTCGCTGCTGAGACCTTCTGTCGGAATGATCTTCAGCGCACCGCGGTCGAAATCTGTGATCGTGACCACCTGGTCTTCCGAGCCGTCGCCGAAACGAACGGCGGCGAGCGCCTCGAGCGGCGCTGGCGCGGGATCGAGAATCAACGGGCAGTAGCCCAGGCAGCCGTGGTATCCGAACAGGCCGATGCGCTGAATGGCATGGGTCGGCCCGAGCTGGTCAACGATCACGACGGTCGCGGTTCGGCAGGGATTGGCGTCGAGGGCCACGCAGTGTGTTTCCGGGGCTGCCGTGAACGCACACGAGGCGCTTGTGGCACACGCCAGGATCAAGATCAACAGCAAGACCGGTCGCGGCATCCGTGCGCAGTATGCCGCTAGACGAGGGGGTCGCGAGGTCAGCCCATCCGGGCCAGTGCCTCGAGTGGCAGCCATACCCATTCGGGGCGGTTGGCGGCCTCGTAGCGGACCTCGTAGCAGGCCTTCTCGATCTCCAGCCCCGCCAGCAGCGGGGCGATCGGTGGCCTGGGCGCGGCGGCGGCGTAGGCCGTCAGGAACGCGTCGCGTGCCTCAGCCACCCAGCGGTCCGCGTCGAAACCGGCAGCGTGCGTTCCGCGCTGAGCCGTCCGGGCCGCATAGTCGAGCGAGCGGAGCATGCCGGCCACGTCACGCTCGGGCGGCTGCGGGGCTCGGCGCTCGGCAAGTGGGCGTGCCGGCTCCCCCTCGAAGTCGATGACCCGGTAGCCCTCGTCGGTGACCAGCAGCTGGCCGAGGTGGTAGTCGCCGTGCACGCGCATCACCCACGCCGAACCGGCGGCTCGGAAGGCCACCTCGAGCCGCGCCCGGATGCCCGATGCCAGCCGATCCAGGGCGGTGCGGTTGGCGCCCTCGAGCGCGTAGCGCGCCTGGTCGAGCTGGTTGAGCGCGCCCTCCCGCCAGGCTCCCACCTCCGGTGGCGTCGCATGGCGCAGGGGGAAGGCGAGGTCCTTCGGTCGCGCCGCAAGCCCGCGGTGCACTTCGGCGGTCACCCTTCCGATCTCGCGAGCGGCGCCGATGGCCCCCTTCGGCCCGCCCCCGTCGTCGGCGAGCAGGGCACCCAGCTGCCGCCAGGCGTCGGATCGAGCCGGCACGCGCTCCTGGAGCATTGCCGCCGCCGCGTTGCCGTCCGGTCCCAGGTAGCTCAGCGAGCCGGCGATGCGGGGGGCGACGCGACAGCCGACCGACTCAAGGAAGCTGCCGACCTCGAGCTCCGGGTTCTCGCCGGCCTGCAGCCTGCGGTACAGCTTCAGGAAAAGCCCGTCCCCGAGCGTCACCGACGTGTTGCTCTGCTCCACGCCCAGGCCCTGCTCGGCGAGGTCGGCGATCGATGACGCACCATTCGGCAGCAGCTCGCCGGTCGCGACCGCCGGTTCGCAGCGGAACGAGCCGGCCGACGCGTTGAGGACCTGCCCGTCCGCGATGGCGGTCGCCAGCGCCCGCCATGCCCCCTCCCCGTCACGCGGTTCACGAAGCGGCTCCGCGCCTTCGGCGATCGCCGGTACCAGGTAGCGCACCGCCGGACCCACCCCGAACGAGGCGTGCAGCACCAGCAACCAGGCGGTGAGGTCGGAGCCGGGCATCGGGAGCGCCGCCGCATCGGCCAGCTGCACGTCTACCAGCTGCCGGTCGTTGGCCCCGTACCAGCGCTGGGCCGACAGCCACTCAGGCCTGGTCAGCGCCGACGCATCGGCCCCTAGGTCAGCTCGAACCACAGG
>VBJP01000249.1 GCA_005880165.1 Chloroflexota bacterium
CCGGCGTGCGGCCCGCGAAGCGCGACAGGTCGAGCTCGACGTACTGCGCGAAGCGCGAGAGGTTGGCGACGCACAGGATCTCGGCGCCCTCGTGCTCGCGCAGGTAGGCAAGCACGCGCCGGTTCTCCGGCCGCAGGAAGGTCTGCGTGCCGCGCCCGAAGACGGGGTACGACTTCCGGACCCGGATGATGCGCTTCATCCAGTTGAGCAGCGAGCCGGGCACGCGCTGCTGGGCCTCCACGTTCACCGCCTGGTAGCCATAGACGGGGTCTGCGACGAGAGGCGTGTAGAGGGCGTGGACGTCGGCGCGCGAGAAGCCTGCATTGCGATCGCCG
>VBJP01000246.1 GCA_005880165.1 Chloroflexota bacterium
AGCTTGTCGCGCGGCGTCACGTAGTGGGTCGCGGGATAGAAGTTCACGTCGCGGCGTTCCGCCTGCACCTCACCGGTGAGGGCGTCGACCTCCACGATCCGCTCGACTTCGTCGCCGAAGAAGTCGACGCGCACGATGTACTCGCCGTGCGGCGGCTGCACCTCGAGCACGTCTCCGCGCACGCGGAACCGCGAGCGAGCGAGAGCCGCGTCGTTGCGCTGGTACTGGAGGTCCACGAGGTGGCGGAGGATGCCGTCGCGGCGGTATCGGCCCCCTACCTTGAGGCTGATCACGGTGGCTCCGTAGTCGACAGGAGCACCGAGCCCGTAGATGCAGCTCACCGACGCGACGATGACCACGTCGCGACGTTCGAAGAGGGCCCGCGTGGCGTTGTGCCGCAGCCGATCGATCTCGTCGTTCCGGGATGAGTCCTTCTCAATGTACGTGTCGGAGCGCGGCAGGTAGGCCTCTGGCTGGAAGTAGTCGTAGTAGCTGACGAAGTACTCGACCGCGTTGTCGGGGAAGAACTCACGGAACTCCTGGTAGAGCTGCGCAGCGAGCGTCTTGTTGTGCGCCATCACCAGGGTGGGCCGATTGACCGCCTCGATCAGCTTGGCAGCGGTGTACGTCTTGCCGGTCCCTGTCGCGCCCAGCAGCACCTGGTGGCGCAGCCCCTCGCCAAGGCCGCGAACCAGGCCATCGATGGCGGTCGGCTGGTCGCCGGTCGGCTCGAATGGCGCGTGAACCTTGAGGTCGGGCATGCGGGAGGCTCCGGATCTCGGGGGGCAAGTTCGATTCTAGCCGACACCATCGGTACCGACGTTGGAGGCCCCAAGCGGCCTATTTGAGAAGGAGGGGGCCAAACATACGCTGCCGGGACCGATGACCGTGCGACGGCAGATCCTCAGTCGGCTCGGCGCGGCCGGCCTGGCCGTGCCGCGCGCGCATCTGGCTGCCCGTCGGGACGCTTCGCGCGGACAGGCTCTGGTGGAGTTCGTGGCGGTCCTCCTTCCGCTGCTGCTGATCGTGGTCGCCATCGTCCAGTTCGGGCTCCTCTTCGGGGCCAACGTGTCCCTGACCAACGCCGCCCGCGAGGGCGCCCGCGCCGGCACGATCTACCTCTACGACCGCAACCACACCAAGGCCTGGAACGATGGGCAGCGCTGCGCGGCGGCGATGACCGCGGCGACCCAGGCTTTTGGCCTGCTCACCAACGCATCGCCCTACTTCAGCGTCACGACCACCAGCGGCGCCTGCACGACGAACACCGGCGAGACGCAGGCCAACGGCGATCTGACGGTCGCCTACTGCGCCAGCATGGCGACCTCCACCTCGCCCTGCCCCAACAGCCTCGATCCGACCACGACCTGCGCGCCCGACACGCGTGAGAGGTGCCTCCTGCAGGTCAGCCTCACCTATCGGTCCGACATCATCGTCCCGTTCATCGGCCAGCTGCTGTCGCGCGACACGAACGGGCGCTTCGTCCAGCGCGTCACGGCCACGATGGTGGTGAACTGATGCTCGCGCGCAGCAGCGCGCGCGACGGACGCGGCCAAGTCCTGGTCCTCGTCGCATTGCTGCTGACGGCGCTGCTGGCGTTCTCGGGATTGGCCATCGATGTCGGGCGGCAGGTCGCCGAGCGACGGCACGTGCAGACGGCTGCCGACGCGGGGGCGCTCGCCGCCTGCCGCTCGCTCATCGCCGGCGACTCCGACTCGGCTGCTGCCGCGGACGCCCGCTCAACCGCGCTCGCCAACCTGGCAGGCTCTCCCGCCGGAGCGAACGCGACGATCGCGGCGGACGGGTCGCCCGTCTACGAGAGCGGCCACGCCGGCGATCCCGGGTACCTGGCCAGCGGCATCCTGATCAACGGCACCAGCGTGCGAGTCGGGATCAGCTCGACCGTCACGACCACGGTCGCTCGCGCCATCGGTATCGCATCTATGGACACTGGAGCACGCGCGCGCTGCCAGCTACAGGGCGGCCCGGCGTTGCCGCTCGTTGCCCGCCGCTACCTGAACGCGCCGGGTCCTGGCAACGGTTTCGTCGACACCCTGGCCACCGAGGCGACGAGCGCCGACGGGCAGGTCGACACGGGCAGCGTGACCGGCTACGACGTCCGCACCGCCGCGAGCGAGGCTGAGCCGGGTCCGGAGATGGACCTCTACGGCCCGAACTCCAAGGCCGCCAACGACAACTCCTTCCGTGGCTTTGTGGCGCTTGACGTCCGCAACTTCCAGTCGACGACCTCGCGCGTCTACTACAACGGGGTCACCGCCGGAACGTCGACGAACACGCTCAAGGACAAGGAGGGGGCGTACCTGATCAGCGGGTACATCGGTCCCATGTTCCCGCCGGTGACCTCACCTGCCGACCCCAACGACCAGGTCGCCGCGCTCACCGGCAACGACACGGCCATGGTGCTGGGCAACTTCAGCCAGGTCTACGACGTCGGCGACCGGATCCTGCTGGCCGTCTACAACGGCACCGTGATGCAGATTCCGGACTTCTCCATCACGCCGCCCACCGCGATCACGGTTCCCTCCACCACGGTCACTCCAATCACCGGGCCGAACTTCACGGTGTCGCGCAACGACGCGTTCAACAGCACCGTGTCGCTGCTGCTCCGCGGTGACCACAACACCAGCAATCCGGCGTACGACATCATCGACGAGCCCCCATCCACCGGCATCCCGCTGCCCGGCAACATGAACATGCCGACCTGGTCGCAGGACAACTTCATTCCGGCCAAGAACGGGACCACGGTGGCCATGAACTCGA
>VBJP01000250.1 GCA_005880165.1 Chloroflexota bacterium
GTCGCCGGCCACCATGATTGTGCCGCCGCGGCCTTCGCGAAGGCCAGCAATCCGAGCGCGCAGGTCATCGACCTGGCGCGCACGACCGACCAGCGGTGATTCGCTTGGGGCGACCTGCGGAAGTCGTGGAAACGGTAAGGAAGTGAGTTCAGCTGGCACGGCCAAATCAGCCTGGGCGTCTTTTGACCAGACGACCTCATAGAGATGTACGGGTTCCGATAACCCCTTCAGCGAAACGGAACCTCGGTCCCGTAGCGGAAACGCACCGCCGGTTCGGACCAGTCCGCGTACGACGTCGGAAATCAGGAGCTGGCCCGTGGCCGCAGCGGAGCCAATCCGGGCCGCGACGTTGACGGCGGAGCCGATGAAGTCGCCCTCCTGCGGAACCGGCTCGCCGGCGTGCACGCCGATGCCAACGTGGATCGGTAGATCTGGTTGGGCCGCGGTCTGCTCGGCCGCGTCCTTCAAAATCGCGGCGCCGCAGGCGATCGCCAGGCGAGCCGACGGAAAGGCGACGAACATGGCGTCGCCTTCGGCCTTGATTTCAGCGCCGGTGGATTCACGGACGCGCTGACGGACGAGCTTTCGGTATGTTCCCACCAGAATGGCCGCAGCCTGGTCCCCTTGCCGCTCGACAAAACCGGTGTAGTCCCGGAGATCGGCGAACAAGAACGTGCGCGTCGCCTCGGCAATCGGCCCTAAAGGATCGCTGGACACCGCTCCACATCATCGCGTATGAGCGGGTGTTCGAGATTGCTGACTTGTATGCGGAATACCACGAACCAGGACGTCAGGCCGTACGCATTGGGCGTGACGTCCGTTAGCAATATTGATGAGGCTGCTGGTATCCAGAACAGCCATTGTTGCCGCGATGCTGGTTTTGGCGGCCGCTGTTGCGGTGTCCGCGCCGCTCGGGCACTCGCTGGTCGCGCAATCGACCGCGCTTCGGCCCATCGGAAAGACTCCCCAGCCGCTGCATACCCTGACAATCGCCTCGCCGACCGCGACGCCCGCGGCCCAATCGCCGGCTGCGACAGCCCCCGCTCGGGCTCCCGCGACCCGCCCCGCACCGGCGGCCCGGCCGCCCGTCGCGATGGGAACCGGCCAATGGGGCCTGATCAACCAGGACCGAGCCGCAGCCGGCCTACCCGCCCTCCGATCGAACGCGTGCCTCGCGGCGATCGCCACCCAGAACGCGGCCCGAATGGCCGCGCAGGGGTTCATCTCACATGCCAACGGGCCAACGCTGGACCTCGGCTGCCACCTTGGTTCGCGGGCAGGTGAGAACGTCGGCTATCTCTCGAACGGCATCAACGACGTGAAAATGAACGCGATGTTCATGGCCAGCCCCGCGCACCGAGCGAATATCCTTGGCCCGTACCGCTATGTCGGCGTCGCCTGGGTCGTCGCGCCCAACGGCAATGCCTACATCGCGGTCGAGTTCAGCTAGCCCTCGCAGGTCTGCCGACCGGCTCGCCAGATCAGCGTCCCACCGGATGCTTGAGGGGATCGCCTCGCCACACGAAGTAGGAGTACACCGTGACCATGGCGATCAGGGCCAGCAGGACCACCAGCACTACCGCGAACACGGTCCCACTCCTTGTCAGACCGGCAATGATCATTGCCGCGCCCGTGGCGACGAATACCCTGCCAGCGAGCCGATGGGTCTTATCCCAGGAGAGATCGCTCGAGAGCGTCCAGGGCGTTCGGATGCCAAAGAAGAAATTGCTACGGGCCTTGCCGAGATAATTGCCGATCACGATCAGAAGTCCCCCAACCAGGAGGGAGGCAATGGTGACGACGTTGGCAGGGTGACCAACCGCGGCGAGCACGATCAGCAGCTGCGCGCCGGCGAGCACGACCAGTATTCCGATCCAGGCGGCGAGGTATGCCTTGGCGGACTGCGCCAGGTTGGTCCGGCGCGGCTCGATCTGCGGAATGATGGCGAGTAGCGCCGCGATCCCCAGCGCCAACGCCGGTAGAACGAGCAGCGCCCACCCCTTGCTCGCATAACCGTTCGGATTGCCGACGGCATCCCAGTGGATGACGAGCTGCCGCCCGTCGGGAATCTGGGGCCAGGCCCACAGAGTCACCGCGCCGATGAACGCGATCGAGAGCGCGCTGGCGATGAGGC
>VBJP01000081.1 GCA_005880165.1 Chloroflexota bacterium
CTGCTGGCGCTTGATGTAGCCGCGCTGCGAGAGGGTGACGACCACGTCCTCCGCCGCGATCAGGTCCTCGTCGGTCAACTCGCGGTTGGCGTCCGCCTGGATGCGCGTCTTGCGCTCGTCGCCGTACTTACGCTGGAGCTCGCCGAGCTCGTCCTTGATGACGACGAGCATCTTGCGCGGGTTGGCGAGGAGGTCCTCGAGCTCGGCAATGAGCCGGATCACCGACTCGTACTCGTCCTCGATCTTCTTGCGTTCGAGGGCGGCGAGCCGGCGAAGCTGCATCTCGAGGATGGCGTTCGCCTGCGCCTCGGACAGCTTGAAACGGGCGATCAGCGCGCTGCGCGCCGCGTCGACGTCGGCCGCCGCCCGGATGGTGGCGATCACCTCGTCCAGATTGTCGAGGGCGATCTTCAGGCCCTCGAGGATGTGCGCCCGCTCCTGCGCGCGAGCGAGGTCGAACTCGGTGCGGCGGCGAATCACCTCGCGCCGGTAGGCGATGTAATGCTCGAGCATGCGCTTGAGGCCGAGCGTGACGGGCTGACCGTCGACGAGGGCGAGCATGTTCGAGCTGAAGCTGGTCTGCAGTTGGGTGTGCTTGAAGAGCTGCTGCATGACGGTGTGTGGGCTGCCGTCGCGCTTCACTTCGACGACGATCCGCATCCCGCTCCTGTCGCTTTCGTCGCGAATGTCGCTGACGTCGGTGATTCGGCGGCTGCTGACCAGGTCGGCCATCTTCTCGATGAGCGACGTCTTGTTGACCTGGTACGGGAGCTCGGTGACCACCACGGCCATCCGTCCGGGGCGGACCTCCTCGAAGGCAACCTGCCCGCGGATGATCACCCGCCCTCGGCCGGTGGCATACATGTGGCGGATGGCGTCCTGCCGCTCCTTCTCGCCTGTCACCGTGTTGCGCACGTCCTCGAAGCGGAAGATCGTGCCGCCGGTGGGGAAGTCTGGACCGTGGACGACCTCGCAGAGCTCGTCGGCGCTCATCTCCGGGTTGTCGATGAGCCGGACTACCGCGTCGCAGATCTCAATCAGGTTGTGCGGCGGGATGTTGGTGGCCATCCCGACCGCGATCCCGGACGACCCGTTGATGAGCAGGTTTGGGAGACGCGCCGGGAGTGTCAGAGGTTCGCGCAGGCGACCGTCGTAGTTGTCCTGGAAGTCGACGGTGTCCTTCTCGATCTCGGCGAGCATCTCGTCGGCGATGAGGGCCATGCGTGCTTCCGTGTACCGCATGGCGGCGGGCGGGTCGCCATCCACCGAGCCGAAGTTCCCCTGGCCGTCGACGAGCGGGTAGCGCAGGCTGAAGTCCTGGGCCAGCCGCACCAGTGTCTCGTAGAGGGCCAGGTCCCCGTGTGGGTGGTACTTGGCCATCGTCTCGCCCACCACGCCGGCGCACTTGCGGTACGCGCTCGTCGAGCGCAACCCCATCTCGTGCATCGTGTAGAGGATTCGGCGGTGGACCGGCTTCAGCCCGTCGCGGATGTCCGGGAGGGCGCGCGCGACGATGACGCTCATCGCATAGTCGATGTACGCGGAGCGCATCTCGTCCTCGATCGCCACGTCGCGGATCGTTCCGGCCTGCTCGTTTGCCATGGCTAGGTTCTCGTTGCTCCTCGCTCAGGTCCGATGGGCCGATCTGTCGCGTTTGTCGCTATTCACGGCGTGCACCAGCCGCCGGGAGCTCGATGGGCATGCCGTACCGCTCCTTCAGCTCGCGCTTTTCGGACGGGGTGGCGCCCAGGAACCGACCATCGGCCTCCGCGATCAGGCGATCACCCTCGCCGCGAACTTCGCCGTGCACCTCGTAGATCCGTCGCTTGCGGCTTTTGACGCGGGCCTCTGCGATGAGCAGCTCGCCCGGATTTGCCGGTGCGCGATAGCGCAGATGCATCTCCGCGGTCACCGCCCAGGAGTCGTAGCTGGATGGAGCCCAGGCCATGACCTCGTCGAGCAGCGTGGCCAGGATCCCACCGTGGATCTTGTCCTCCCAACCGACGTAGTCGGCCCCGGCGCGCCATTCGGTGCGAGCAGTGCCATCGCCGAGCTCGATCTCCAGGCGCATCCCGATCGCGTTCTGGCCGCCACAGGCGAAACAGTTGTGGTCTGCAAAGGCGTAGCGTCGCCCGTCGCGGCCCTGGATGACCCGGCTGGCCCTGCCTTCTTGCCCTTGGGCTGCAGCACCCTTTCCAGCCGCGTCCCGGATTGCCGAGCTCACCAGCGATCGTCCTCCTCGTCCTGCCAGCCCAGCCCATCGTCATCGTCACGGCTGGGGCGGAGGCAGTGATCGGCGATGGCCAGCGCAAAGGCGTGGCTCACCGCGTAGCCGTCTCGAAGCAGGTTAACGGCGTCACGGCGCTCCCCGACGCCGTTCGACTCGAGAAGCTCGCACCATTCCTCGAGCGAGCGGCCGGTCTTGCTCGGCACCTGGCGAATGTCGGCGACGTGTCGTGATGGCATTGGCGTGTGCTCGTTCGGCCCCCGTTACATCAGATGTCGAGATTGCGGACCTTGCGGGCCTCGCCCCGGATGAAGTCACGCCGCGGCTCGACCCTCTCCCCCATGAGCGTGCTGAAGACCTCGTCCGCCTCCCCGGCATCGGCGACCTCCACTCTCAACAGCGTGCGCGTGTCCGGATTCATGGTCGTCTCCCACAGCTGCTCGGGATTCATCTCGCCGAGCCCCTTGAAGCGCTGGACGCTCACGTTCTTTGTCCTTCCCTCTCGGGACAGCTCCTTGATCGCCAAGTCGCGCTCCTTCTCGTCCTTGGCATAGCGTGTCACCTTGCCGGTGCTGACGCGGTAGAGGGGCGGCTGACAGAGGAACAGGTAGCCGCTGTCGATGACCTGTGGCATGTGCCGATAGAAGAAGGTGAGCAGCAGGGTGCTGATGTGCGCCCCGTCGACATCGGCGTCGCTGAGCAGGCAGATGCGGTGGTAGCGCAGCTTGCCGAGGTCGAACGATTCCCCGATGCCGGCCCCCAGGGCGATCACCAGCGGACGGATCTTGTCACTCGACAGCACGCGATCCAGGCGGGCCTTTTCGACGTTCAGCATCTTCCCGAACATCGGGAGCACCGCCTGGAAGCGCCGATCCCGACCTTGTTTGGCCGAACCCCCGGCTGAATCGCCCTCGACGATGTAGAGCTCGCTCTGTGCCGGGTCGCGTTCCTGGCAGTCGGCAAGCTTGCCAGGGAGAGCCATCCCCTCCAGGGCGCCCTTGCGGATGACGAGGTCACGCGCTTTCCGGGCGGCCTCGCGCGCACGAGCCGCGGTCAGCGACTTCTCGATGATCCGCCGCCCGTCGGCCGGATTCTCCTCGAGGTGCTGGACGATCCCGTCGGTCACCACCGCTTGCACGATGCCCTTGACTTCCGCGTTCCCTAGCTTGGCCTTGGTCTGTCCCTCGAACTGTGGGTCAGTCAGCTTCACGCTTATGACGGCGGTCAGCCCCTCGCGCACATCCTCGCCGGAAAGGTTCGCCTCCTTCTCGGACAGCGTCCCGGACTTCCTGGCCCACTCGTTCAGCGAGGTGGTGAGAGCGGCCCGGAATCCCGTGACGTGCGTGCCGCCGTCGACGGTGTTGATGTTGTTGGCGAAGGCCAGGACGTTTTCCGCAAACCCATCGTTGTACTGGAGCGCGACCTCGACGCTCGTACCCTCCACGATGCGCTCGACGTGAATCGGCCGCGGGCTGAGGGTCTCGCGCCGGCGGTTGAGGTGCCTCACGAACGAGGTAACGCCACCTTCGAAGTAGAAGTTCTTCTCCCGGTCGATGCGCTCGTCGCGCAGGCGGATCCACAGGCCCTTGTTGAGGTACGCCGATTCTCGAAGGCGGGTGGCGATCAGCTCCCACGAGAAGTCGATCGTCTCGAACATCTCTGGATCGGGCCTGAACAAGGTCCGCGTGCCGCTGCTTCGGTGCCAGCTCGGATCGAGACCGCGATTCGCCTCCTTCGCACCACCGCTCTGCCGAACAGGGATCCGAGGATCTCCCCGCGCGTAGTCCTGCACCCAACGCTTCCCGTCACGGAGCACCTCGACGCGCATCTCCGACGAGAGGGCGTTGACGACACTGACGCCCACGCCGTGCAATCCGCCAGAAACCTTGTAGCCCCCGCCCCCGAACTTCCCGCCCGCATGGAGCACGGTGTGCACGACCTCGAGAGCGCTCTTGCCCGATGCGTGGCGGCCAGTCGGAATCCCGCGGCCGTCATCAACGACCTCCACTCGGCCGTCGGCATGGATCGTGACGTCGATCCGGGATGCGACGTCAGCCATCGCCTCATCGATGCTGTTGTCGACTACCTCCCATACGAGCTGGTGGAGTCCACGTGCATCGGTCGAGCCGATGTACATGCTGGGCCGCTTGCGGACCGCCGTCAGACCCTCGAGCACCTGGATCGTGGCGGTCGTGTACTCGTCGCCCGCCTTTCCACGTCGCGAGCGCCGGATCGGCTGAGCGGTCATGGCTGGACCTCACCAGGCCGCGGGTCGATGGCAATCGCGGCCTGAGCGTATGGTTCTTCGCCTGGCGATGGGGTAACCCCAGTGCCGCGCGAAATGATCGTGTAGATGCGGTCCAACTCCTCGTCCGAGTAGAACTCGATCACCAGCCGCCCTCCACGGCGAGACCTCGCGATGCCCACCTTGGTGGCCAGCAGGCCACGCAGCTGCGTCTCGAGATCCTGGAGGTCCGAAGAGAGCGGGATCCGAGTCCGGATCGGCCCCTGGGCACGTCGGCGGCGAACCAGCTCCTCAGTCTGGCGAACGGACAGGTGACGCTGGAGCACGACCTGAAGGACCGCGCGCTGCAGCTCAGGAACGGAGATCGCCGCCAAGGCGCGGCCGTGGCCCTCGCTGATCGCGCCGTCGATGATGGCGGCCCGCGTCTCCGATGCCAGGTCGAGAAGTCGCAGGGCATTGGAAACCGCGACGCGACTCTTGCCAACCCGCTGGGCCACCTCTTCGTGAGTGAGCCCGAAGCGGTCGATCAGCTCCCGATAGGCCCCAGCCTCCTCGATCGCATTCAGGTCGGCGCGCTGGACGTTCTCGACGAGACCGACCTCCAGGCCTCCGGCGTTCGCGCTGTCGCGAATCACGGCAGGAATGGAGGTGAGGCCAGCCTGGCGTGCGGCACGCACCCTGCGCTCGCCCGCGATGAGCTCGTAGCGGCCGTCAGCGGTGGTCCGCACCACGATCGGCTGGATCACGCCATGCTCCGCGATCGAGGCGGCGAGCTCGGCCAGCTCCGCCTCGTCGAAGCGAACCCGCGGCTGGTGGGGGTTGCGCCCTATGCGGTCGACAGGCACCTCCAGCACGCCTGCTTCCGTCGCAGGACGCGGAATCAGCGCATCCAGACCTCGACCAAGGCCGAAGCGGCTAGCCACGCGCGCCCACCTCTCCGGCGAGCTGGCGGTACGCCGCAGCTCCGCGGGAGGCCGGATCGTAGAGCGCAATCGGCAAACCGTGGCTCGGGGCTTCCGCAAGCCGAACCGAGCGCGGGACGACCGTATCGAAGACCGTCCCATTCAGGTGCTTGCGGACCTCAGCCGCGACCTGCGCCGAAAGGTTCGTGCGCGCGTCGTACATGGTGAGCAGGACACCCTCGATCTCCAGACGCGGATTCAGGCCGTCGCGCACCAGGCGGATCGTGTTGAGCAGTTGACTCATGCCCTCCAGGGCGTAGTACTCGGTTTGGATCGGGATCAAGACGCCGTCGGCGGCGGTCAATGCATTCACCGTCAGCAGCCCCAGCGAGGGCGGGCAGTCGACCAGGACCCGGCCATATCGTCCGTTCAGCCCCGCCAGGCTCGCTGCCAGGCGCCGCTCGCGGATCGGTGTTGCGACCAGCTCCACCTCAGCCCCCGACAGTGCCGAATGGGAGGGGATCAGATCAAGCCCGGCGATTGGCGTCCCGACGGTCAGCTCGCTCATTGGAGCCCGATCGATGAGCGCGTCGTAGACCGAGCGATCGACCGTACGCCGGTCAATTCCCAGGCCGCTGGTTGCGTTTCCTTGGGGGTCGAGGTCAATGACGAGGGTCGAAGTCCCGGAGAGGGCCAGATACGCTGCCAGGTTGATGACGGTGGTCGTCTTGCCGACTCCGCCCTTCTGGTTCGTACAGGCCGTGACCCTGGCCACAGGCACTCCGCTGCGAGTTCAGATGGGCGCCTGCATTGTACCAGTTTGACCCGTTATTCGCGGCTTAGCGGCGCGTTACAGACGGCCTTGCGGCGTCCTCCCGACGCGCATGATGTTTCACGTGGAACCTACCCTCCCAGGACCGCCGGGCGAGTTCGATTTCGAACCGCAGAAGGCCTCGACCGGTCTCCGCGGAGCGGCGGGTATACTCCTGTGCGGCCCGCCGAACGAGCATGTCCGGATGATCCAGGGGGACTCCAATAACCTACTCCAGCATCCTGCTCGCCATCCTGGTTGGGATCGCCCACGCGGGCCTCGCGCCGGCCGTGGTGGTGGGCGGTGTCAAACCCAACCTGGTGCTGGTCGCCGTCGTGCTCGTCACGACGAGCTTCGGGTTCAGCGCTGGCATCACGTGGGCCTTTCTGGCGGGACTCGTCGCCAACCTGCTCATCCCGGAGCCGCTCGGCTCGATTCCCCTTGCGCTGCTGGTCGTGGCCGTCATCGTGAGCGGAGGGAGCCGGATCTTGGGTCGCCTGGTGTGGGCCTATCCGATCCTGGCGGCCTTCGTCGGCAGCATCGTGGCCGACCTCGTGAGTCTGGCCGCGCTCTCGTTGGTGGGAGGCTCATTGGGGACCACGGTGCCGCTCCAGCTCATCCTGCCGGCTGCCGTGCTCAACGCCACCATCACCGGATTGCTGCTGGTCCCAACGCGTCTGCTGCTGGTCCGCTACCGACCCGACGAGAAGCCCGCCTGGTGAGCGCGGCCCGTGGCTGATCTCAACGAAGGTCGCATCGACCTGCCGCGCTCGCGGGCGCGCCTGATTGCCTTCGCGCTGACGGCGGCCCTGTTGTTCACCATCCTCGGTGGCCGCCTCTTCCAGATGCAGGTCCTCAACGGCACCCTCTACGCGGATCGCGCCGTCGCGGCTCGCACGGTCGAACTGGCCCTCAAAGCGCCTCGTGGTCTCATCTTCGACCGGACTGGCCGGCCGATCGCGGTCAACGTCCCCTCGTGGACGGTCGAGGCAATCCCGGCCGACCTCCCCACGGACGCGCGGGCGCTCGGCGTGGTATGGGCGCGCGTGGCGGCGAGCACCGGCTCGCGGGCGGCCACGCTCCGGCAGCGTCTGAACGCGTTCCACGGCTCGCCATATGACCAGGTGCCACTCCTGCGCGGCATCACCCGCGACCAGGCGCTGCTTCTCTCGGAGCATGCGAGCGCGATCCCGGGCATCGTCGTCCAGGTCGATCCGGTTCGGCAGTATCTGGACGAAGCCGGGAAGGTTGACGGCTCGCTGCTCGCGCACGTCCTCGGCTACACCGGTCCCGTCAGCCAGGGGCAGCTGACGTCCCTGGCCGAACACGGTTACCTACCGGATGACTCGATCGGCAAGGATGGGGTGGAGGCCTCGTACGAGGCGATCCTGCGCGGGACGTATGGCTCGCAGCAAGTGGAGCGCGACGCATCGGGGCGTCCCATGAAGGTGATCTCGACGACGACCCAGGCGATTCCCGGTCGAAATCTGATGCTAACGATCGATGCGCGCCTGCAGCGGCTGGCAACCGACGCGCTCACGTGGGGCATGCGTGCCGCAGGTGTGAAGCAGGGCGTGACGATCGTCATGAACCCACAGACCGGCGAGATCCTGGCGATGGTCTCGCTGCCCAGCTACGACGACAACGCCTTCGCGGGCGGGATCAGCACCGCCGCGTACAGCGCGTACCTGCGCAATCCCAACCAACCCCTGCGCAATCACGCCATCGCAGACATCTACCCGCCTGGCTCGACCTTCAAGCTCGTGACCGGCACCGCGGCCCTCCAGGAGGGAGTGACCACGCCCACGCAGCTGTGGCCTACCTATGGGTGCTACCAGATCCCTGGAGCGCCTTCCGGGCAATGTCTCTTCGACTGGAACCGCGCTGGCTTCGGTCCCCTAAACGTGCAGCAGGCCTTCTTCCGAAGCTCCGACACCTTCTTCTACCAGATGGCGGTTCACCTGGGCATCGACCGCCTCGCGAAGTGGGCCTACACCTACGGGTTCGGCAAGCCAACCGGGATCAAGCTGCCGGGCGAGGCGTCGGGGATTATCGCCAGCACCGAGTGGGCCCAGAGCCAGGGCCGCCCGAATGTGTTCACCGGTGAGCTCGCCCAGGCGGGCATCGGTCAGAACGTCATCGCCGTGACCCCGCTGCAGCTGGCGAATGCATACGCTGCCCTGGCCAACGGCGGCCGCCTCATGCGCCCGATGATCGTAAAGGGTGAGACGGACCGGTCCGGGAAGCTGAGGAAGGCCTATCCGCCGGCCATGATCCGGAAGCTCTCCGCCAGCGCGTCCACCATGCAGATCCTGCGCTTTGGTGCACGCGAGGTGGTCACCAGCGGGCATGCCTTCAACATCCGGGATGTACCGCTCCCGGGGGCTCTGTCGGGCAAGACGGGGACCGCGGAGTTCGGAACGAAGCACAAGGACGGCAGCCTGCCCTTCCACTCCTGGTTCGTGGGATACCTCCCCTCGAGGCCCGGTGCGACCGATGCCACGCTGGAGGTACTGACCTTCTCGTACTCCGCCACGGTGCCGGGCAACGTTTCGACCGAGGTCGTGAAGTACTTCTTCCAGAAATACTTCAAGGTGCAGCACGACTATCGGCTCGACCCGCGCACCTTGAGCCTCCTGGGAGGCAACTGACCGATATGGGCGCCGCAGCTACGACATTTGTTGACAACGTGCGGGAGCGCGCATGGCGCGCATTCGACTGGCAGCTGCTCCTCTACGTGGCGCTCATCGTCGGGTTCGGCGTGGTCATGGGCTACTCGGCCTCGTTCAACGAGGCGGGACAGTCCGAGGGCGGGATCAGCCAGACGGTCAAGACGCTGCTGTGGGTGGGCATCGGGTTCACGATCTTCTTCGTCGCTGCCTCGATCGACTATCACTGGCTGACGACCTTCACCGCGCCGATCTACATCGGGGTCCTGCTGCTGCTCGTGCTGAACCTGGTCATCGGGAGGAGCCTCAACGGCGCCACCCTCTCGATCAGCGTGGCGGGCCTCGACTTCCAGGTCAGCGAGGTCAGCAAGGTGCTGATGATCGTGGTCCTGGCCAGCTGGTTGTCGGGGAGACGCGAAAAGATCGGGAGGCTGTCGACGATCGTCGGAGCGGCGATCCTGATGGGAATCCCTACGTTCCTCGTCTTCCGGCAGCCGGACCTGGGGACCGCGCTCGTGTTCGTGGCGATCCTGGTCGCGATGTTGTTCATGAGCGGCGCCTCGATTGGCTGGATGGCGCTGCTGGCCGGTGGCGTGGTCGCCGCCGCCCCAGTGGCGGTGAACGCCCTGGCGGCCTACCAGCGAGCCCGTCTCTTCTGCTTCCTCAACCCCTATGCCGATCCGCAGGGGGCTTGCTATCAGCTGGTCCAGGCCCTGAACGCCGTGGGTTCGGGTGGTTGGTTCGGGCAGGGCCTCACCGCGGGGCGCCAGAACCAGCTCGGCTACCTGCCTGTCCAGACCACCGATTTCATCTTCACCGTTGTGGCCGAGGAGCTGGGGTTCGTGGGCGGGCTGCTGATGCTGAGCCTGTTCGCCCTCCTCCTATGGAGGATCCTGGTCATCGGGTGGGGAGCTCGCGACGCGCTCGGCTCGATGGTTGCCTGGGGGCTGGCGAGCATGCTCCTCTTTCAGCTGCTGGTGAACGTGGGCATGGTGATCGGCATCATGCCGGTCACCGGCATTCCGCTGCCGTTCATCACCTATGGCGGTTCCAGCATGATCAGCCTCCTGTTCGGGATGGGCATCCTCGAGTCGGTCCGCGTCCATGCCAAAAAGCAGACGTTCTGACGATGGCGAAGGCGCGCACCGAGCAGCCCAGGCAGCGATGGCAGCTGCTCTTCAGCCGGACCGATCCGCTGCTCCGCATGCGGCAGCAGCAGGTGATCGAGGAGTGGGAGCGCGTACTTCGAGAGGCTGGGCTGCCGCTCTCCGAATCGAATGCCAAGCGGCCGCGTCCCCGCCTGCAGCTCGCGGCCAACCTTCCGGTCGGCGTTGAGCTGCGCGGTGAGATCCTGGAGGCGCATTTCGACGAGCTGGTGCCGATGGATCGCATCGAGGCCGCGGGCGCGCTCCTCCCGGAGGGCCTTGCGCTGGTCGATGCGCGCGAGGTGTGGCATGGGTTTCCGTCCGCCGCTTCGCAGGTCCGCGCCGCGGAATACGAGGTCATCGTCCATTCGCCGCGAGAGCTGAGCGAAGAGGCCTTGCGCGGGGCAGTGGTACGGCTCCTCGGGCGGGCCCGCCTGCCCGGGATGCGGCGCCGAGGCGAAACCCAGCGGCGGGCTGACACGGGGCAGCGCGACCTGCGGCCGTACATCGAGGACGTCGAGGTGCTGTCGATCGACGAGGCCGAGCGCCGCGCGCACCTGCGCGTCGTCCTGCGCCACGATCCAACCGGCGCGGGCCGTCCCGAGGACGTCGTGCACGCCCTCGATCTCCCCCTGAACACGGAGCGCACCATCCGCAGGCGGCTCCTGTTCGTTGACACTCCCCCCATCGCCCGGTAGACTGCTCGCTCCGCGGGCTCGGTCGGCCCGCTTTGCTGTGCGCCGCGCCGCGGTGCGCGGACGGCCCACACATCACACCCACGGAGAGCACGCATGTACGCCGTCCTGATGACCGGCGGGAAGCAATATCGGGTCGAGGCTGGATCGACGCTGGTCGTCGAAAAGATCGGTGGCGAGCCTGGAAGCTCGGTCACGTTCGAGCGCATCCTGCTGGTCGGGGACGGAGACGCCGTGACGGTCGGGAGCCCCACGGTCGCGGGCGCCTCGGTGAGCGCCACGGTGCTCGGCGAGGCCCTCGGACCCAAGATCGTCGTCTTCAAGTTCAAGCAGAAGGTCAAGTACCGCCGTCGCACCGGTCACCGTCAGCACCTGACCCGGCTCCGGATCGATTCGATCAGCGCCGATGGCAAGACGGTCAAGGCCCAGCCACCGGAGCCGGCGGCTCCGAAGGCGGCCGCCACACCGGCCAGGACGCCCCGGCGCGCGGTGAAGGCCCAGGCCGCCAAACCGACCCGCCGGCAGGCTGCGACCGAGGCCGTAGCGCCGGCGGAGCCCAAGCCCAAGCCTTCACGCAGGCGAGTGGCTCCGAAGGCGTCCGGATCGACTGAGCAGGGATTGGCGGCGCCTAAGCGGGCCAGGCGAACGAAGGCCTCAAGCGAGACGGAGACCACGGAGGCCGCCGAGGAGGCATCATCGGCCCAGGAAACGAAGCCCAAGCCCAGGA
>VBJP01000251.1 GCA_005880165.1 Chloroflexota bacterium
TCGGCAGCGGCGCGCTGCCAGGAGCGCGTGTGCTCCTCGTCCTGCGCGCGGAGCGTCTCCAGCTGTTGCTCGAGCTCGGTGATGCGCTCCAGGAGCTCGCTGCGGGTTGGGGTATGGATCGATTCGACCCGCTCTTCGCCGCGGGTCAGCGGTCGCGGGCCTCTCGGACGGCCGTTGGTGGGATGGTCAGTCATGGCTCTCCCCGTACTGGGAGCTGATCAGCTCGTTCATCAAGGTGGCGAGATAGCGCACGGCCGGGATCGCACGCGGGTAGGGCATGCGGGTCGGCCCCAGCACGCCGAGCAGACCGAGCGCGCTGTCCGGCGCGCCGTACGGCGCGAACACGAGGCTCACCTCCTGCATCGCGTCGTTCGGGTTCTCGTGGCCGATGATCACGTGCACACCGCCGTGGCGGGTGACCACGGGCACCAGCTGCTCCAGAAAATCGGTCCGGCGCAGCACCTCGAGAATGGCGCGGACCTTGGTCCCCTCGGCGAACTCGGGCTGCTCCAGGACGTTGACGATGCCATCGGTGAAGACGTCCTCCACGCCCACGGCGTCCGCCTCCTCCAGCAGGTCGGCCACCACACCGGCCACGTGGCCGGCCAACGGTGTCAGGCGCGTGCCCCTGCGCCGAGCCTGCGGCCCGGACAGACCCGCGAGCTCGGTGTTGAGCACCGCGGCGGCCGCGTCGAGGTCCGCCTGCCCGATGCTGGCGTCGGGCGCCAGCTGGTCAATGGCTGTCCGCTTCAGGCGCCGCTGCACGACGCGGCCGTCTGCCAGGACCAGGACCGCGAGCCGCGAGCCGTCCCCGATCTCGGCCAGCTGCAGATGCCCAAAGCGGGCGCGACGCGCCTTGGCCGGCGTGACGACCGATGCGCTGCGCGTGCTGGTCGCCAGGACCGAGGCCGCCAGCCGCAGCCATTCGTTGCTGGTCAGCTGCACCTGGCTGAACTGGTGGCGGATCATCAGGCGATCGGCGCGGTCCAGCTCCGTCTCGCGCATCAGCGTCTCGACATAGGTGCGGTAGCCCAGGTCGGACGGCACGCGCCCAGCGCTGGTGTGCGGATGCTGCAGGAGACCCATCGCCTCGAGCTCGGCCATGGCCGAACGGATCGTCGCGGAGCTGACGCCCATGCCCCAGCGAGCAACGAGGTTCTTGGACCCGACCGGGGCCGCGTTGAGTACATAGTCCTCGACGACGGCGCGCAGCACCGTCCGCTGCCGCTCGGTCAGCTCGTCGACCGGCTGCTGCGACGCGATGCGCTCTGTCGGGGACGTGCGCTCGATGATTCGGGTCCTCCTGGTGGTCGTTAGCACTCGTCAACGGAGAGTGCTAATTGCTTCGGCACCTATGGTAGCGAGCGCCTTGGACCGATGTCAACGCGCGGCGGCGGCCTCCCGGACCGGCTCGCTGAGACGGCTCGCACCAGCCTCCGGAAGGAAGCCCAGGAGGGCCTCGTTTGCAAGCAGGCGGCCGTTGGGCGTCAGCCGCAGAAGGTCGTCGTCGACCTCAAGGAGGCCGTTGGCGCACCCCTGCTCGACGGCGGGCGCGAACCGATGCACCGGATCCTCTCCGAATTCGGCAGCAAAGGCGCAGCGGCTGGTGCCTTCCACCCGCCTCAGCCCCAGCGCGATGGCCTCGAAGGCGCGATCCGGCTCCGAGAGGCGCTCCGTTCCGGTCACCGGCTGCCGGCCGGTCTCGACGTCCGCGAGGTAGCGATCGAGGTCGCCCGTGTTCCACGAGCGGATCGCCTCGCCGTCGTAGGAGTGGGCGCCAGCACCGATGCCGGTGTACGCCCGCCGCGCCCAGTAGGCCGCGTTATGTCGCGACTCGCGGCCGACGCGTGCCCACGAGCTGAGTTCGTAGTGGTGATAGCCGACCGCGTCGAGGAGGTCTTCGGCCAGGCGGTACTGGTCGGCGGCCAGGTCGTCCTGCTGCCGTGCCGCCAGGCGCCGGCGCCAGCGTAGCGCGCCGGAGCGGGGCGGGGCTGCCCATTCGTCGGGCGCCAGCGCCAGCTGCAGGGCATAGAGGGACAGGTGCTCCGGTTCGAGCGCGATCGCCGCCCGGAGCCCGCCGCGCCAATCGGCAAGCGACTGCCCGGGGATGCCGTAGATCAGGTCGATGCTGACGTTGTCGAACCCTGCCGATCGGGCAGCCAGGTAGGCTCGTCGCGCCTCGGAGGCGGTGTGGCCGCGGGCGAGGGTGCGCAGCTCGGCGTCACGCAGCGACTGCAACCCCAGCGAGATGCGGTTGACGCCGGCCAGCCGCAGCCCCGACCAGTCCGGCACCTCGCGCTGCGAGGGATTGGCTTCCAGGGTGACCTCGACGGGCACACTGCGCCATCGGTCCCTGGCCTCCTGCACCACGCGCTCGACCGCCGACGCCGCAAGCAGCGATGGCGTGCCGCCACCGAAGTAGACGGTCTCCAGTTCGCCCCTGGCCGGCCGCATGGACATCTCGCCGAGCAGCGCGTCGACGTAGCGAGGCAGCTCCGCACGCCGTCCACCCACGGTCACGAAGTCGCAGTAGGCGCACACCAGCCGGCAGAAGGGCACGTGAACGTACAGGTGATGGCTGGCGACGCTCACATGGCGCTCCGCTGGAACGCGGGCGCCGCGAAACGAACGGCGACCGAGGAGGCCGCGATGGAGAGCGCCACGGCGGCGAGCATGGCGCTGTAGAGCGGCCGATCGAGCTCACCCGTCGCCAGACCGAGGGAGGCGAGCACGAAGCTGAACTCTCCGACCTGGCCGAGCCCGATAGCCAGCTGCAGCGGCCTGGCGGCCAGCCTGGCGATGCGCGCCAGGACGTACGAGACGCCCACCTTGGCAACCAGGACCATCGCCAGCAGCACGAGCAACCAGCCCCATCCCACCGCGAGCTGACCCGGATCGATCAGGGTTCCGATCGCGACGAAGAACAGGACAGCGAAAAGGTCGCGGAAGGGAAGGAGCCGCCGCCGCGCCTCCTGGGCGTGGTGGCTTTCGCTGATCGTCAGGCCGGCGATGAAGGCCGCCAGCGCCATCGGCATATGGAAGACGAGAGGAACATGTCGTGCTCGCCATGCAGCACCTGGAGGATGCGCGGCAGGAGCCAGGCCACCATCAGCGCCAGGCCAAAGAACAGGACGAGCCCGGCCACCACCGCGAGCGCCGGCGTCCCGCCGCTTCCTATAGCCGCGATCAGCACCGCCGCCAGGATCACGCCGGTCACGTCCTGAACCACGCTCCAGCCAAGGAGGGCCTGTTCGGTGGCCCGGTCAGTCGTGCGTCGCCGGCTGCGCGTGATGTTTACGATCACCACGCTCGACGACAAGGCGACTGCTAGCCCGATCAGCGCGGCGGCCACCGGTGAGAGGCCCGCCGCCAGGCCGACGAGCAGCCCGACGAGCGTGGTCAGCAGCACCTGGGCGGGGGCGAGCCACATCAACGCCCGCTGCTCGCGGCGCAGCCGTAGGATGTCGATCTCGATGCCGACTTCGAAGAGCAGCAGGATGACCCCGATGTCCGCCAGCAGCTCGAGCTGCTCCCGGTGGGCGACGAAGCCCGGGGTGAATGGCGAGACCAGGGCTCCCACTACCAGGTAACCGATGACGGCGGGGAGCCCGGCACGTCGCGCGAACCAGCCGGCGGCCGCGGCCGCGAGCAGGAGGAGAGCAAGCTCGAGGATGGCCGGGGCGCTGGTCTCCACCCGCGAAGCCTACGCGACGGCGGACGCCGCGGAACCTTGCGTCAGATGGGTCGCTGGCGGAGACGACCACCGGCGAAGGCGAAGATGCTGACGGTGACTGCGAAGTGGCCGACGATGGCCGGGATCACCGAGCCGGTGGCCAGCGTGGCCGCCCCCGCCGCGTAGCCCAGGATCACCGAGCCGGCCAGGAAGTACCAATCGCGCTCGCGCCACAGCCGGCGGTGCACGATCCCGTACAGGACCGCCTGGAGGGCGTTGGCGGCGGTGCCGTAGTTCGGCAGGGCGAAAACGAGCATGCCCAGCACGATCGAGCGGAACTGGATCTCCTCCGCGATCGCATTGGCCGCCGCACCCAGGATTCGCGAGGCGAGCAGCTCTGTCGGCAGGGGGACAACGCCGCCAAAGCGCAGGTAGGCGAGCACCGCCGCGTTCAGCAGCGCGACACCCGCGAAGGCGAGCATCACCGGCAGCACGGTGTCCGGCGGTCCGCCGGTCAGGAAGAGACGCGCGCGCCCGCTGGGCAGGATCCAGGCGATCCCCACCGCGAAGAGCAGGACCAGCAGGTAGTAGCTGAGGGGCGCGAACCAGGCGGTGCGGTAGCGGAAGTAGTCGGATCGCATGATCCGCTCCGCATCGAAGCGGAGGAGGACCATGAAGATGGTGAGCCCCAGGGCGATCGCGAGGCGAAGGGACTCGAAGAAGCCCATCCCTTCGGTCGCCTAGCCGCTCGACTCGTTCATGCGTAGCACCGCGAGGAAGGCCTCCTGCGGGATCTCGACCGATCCGATCCGCTTCATGCGCTGCTTCCCCTCCTTCTGCTTCTCGAGGAGCTTCCGCTTGCGAGTCACGTCGCCGCCATAGCACTTGGCGAGCACGTTCTTGCGCATCGCCCGGATCGTCTCGCGGCTGATGATATGCGAGCCGACCGCGGCCTGGACGGGCACTTCGAACAGCTGTCGAGGGATCAGCGCCTTGAGCCGCTCGACGAGCGTCTTGCCTGCGGCATACGCGTTGGAGCGGTGAACGATGAGGCTCAATGCGTCGACCGGCTCCGCGTTCACCAGGACGTCCAGCTTCACGAGGTCGCCCGGCCGGTAGCCGATGTAGGAGTAGTCCAGGCTGGCATAGCCGCTCGATCGGCTCTTGAGCAGGTCGTAGAAGTCGATGATCAGCTCGGCCAACGGCATCTCGAAATGGAGGTCGACCCGGGTCGGATCCAGGTATTCCATGCTCTTGAACTCGCCGCGCCGGCTGGTGGCGAGCTCCATGATCGGGCCGATGTGTTCGGTGGGCGTCAGGACCTGCGCCTCCACCCAGGGCTCGCTGATCGTCTCGATGTCTCCGGCGCTGGGCATCTGGGCCGGGTTGTCGACGACGAGGTCATCGGTCCCGTGGACCGTCTTGACTCGGTATTCGACGCTCGGCGCAGAGGCGATCAGGTCCATGTCGAACTCGCGCTCGAGGCGTTCCTGGACGATCTCCATGTGCAGCAGGCCCAGGAAGCCGCACCGAAACCCAAAGCCCAGCGCCACGCTCGACTCGGGCTCGTACACGAAGCTCGCGTCGTTGAGGTGCAGCCGGTCGAGGGCGTCGCGCAGCAGCGGATAGTCGTCGCCGCGCAACGGGTAGATCCCTGCAAACACGAGCGGCAGCGCCTGCTTGTACCCGGGCAGCGGGTTCGCGGCCCGGCGAAGCGCGCTCGTCAGCGTGTCGCCGACGCGAGCTTCACGGATGCTCTTCAATCCGCTGGCCACGTATCCCACTTCGCCGGCGACCAGGGTGCGGGTCGGCACCGGCTGCGGCCGGAAGTACCCGAGCTCCAGGATCTCGCTCTCCGCCTCGGTCGCCATGAAGCGGATGCGCTCGTGGTCATGGAGCGTTCCGTTGGCGACCCGCACGTAGGCGACCACGCCCTTGTAGGGGTCGTAATGACTGTCGAAGACCAGCGCCTGCAGCGGGACCAATGCCTCGCCGCCGGGGGCTGGGATGCGGGTCACGATCGCCTCGAGGATCTCGTCGACGCCGATCCCTTCCTTGGCTGACGCGAGGATCGCCTCCTCCCGGGGGAGCGCCAGCGTCTCCTCCAGCTCGGCCATGACCATCTCCGGGTCGGCGCTGGGAAGGTCGATCTTGTTGATGACC
>VBJP01000252.1 GCA_005880165.1 Chloroflexota bacterium
GCACCGCGCGCTGGGTGTCGATGTAGTCGAGCGCTACGACGGACCCGTGCCCAGGAACCACGTGATCGACGTCGAGCTGCCGGATCCGCTCGAGTGCCTCGAGCCACTGGTCGACGTTCGACGTCATGAGCCACGTCTGGCAGCCAGAGAAGATGGTGTCGCCCGTGAAGACCACCCTCTCTTCGGGCACATGCACCGCGAGCTGCCCGGGCGTGTGGCCCGGCGTCCACAGGCAATGGAACGTGTGGTCGCCGACCCGCAGCGTGAGGTCGCCGTTAAAGACGACCGTCCCTCGCGGTAGATCCGCGTAGTAGGCCTCGCGATCGGGGATGAGCGGCGCCGCCTCGGGGTCGTCCATCGGTATCGCCTCAAGCGCATAGGCGAACGGGTCGAGCGCCGCACCGGGGTCCATGAAGACGTCGTAGAGCGCCTGGTGATTGACGATCTCGCCGGCGTCCCGGAACCACCAGTTGCCGAAGATGTGATCGACGTGATTCTCGGTGTTGATCAGGTACCGGATCTGACCGCGCGATTCGGCCTCGGCCCGCATGGCGACTGCCCGAGTCGGCAGCTGCGGCGTGTCGAGCTGGACGACGCCATCGGACGTCACGACGAAGCTCGGGTTGCAGCCGCGGAGCTTCGTCGTCGTGAAGACGTTCGGCGTCACGCGCTCGAGCTCGAGAGTGGCGACTGCCATCGGGCCTGGCTCCCTCCTATTGCGTGGCGGTGAGCCCGCCGTCGACGCCGAGGATCTGGCCAGTCACGAACGACGCCGCAGCGGAGCATAGGAAGATCGCCGGGCCCACGAGATCTTTCGTCTCGCCGACCCGGCCGAGCGGAATCCGGCTTACGACGCCGGCCTTGAAGTCCGCATCGGCCAGCAGCGAGGCGACCTGCGGCGTATCGACGAAGGTCGGCATGATGGCGTTGACTCGGATCCCGTACCTCGCCCATTCCGTCGCCCACTGCCGAGTCAACGAGCTGATCGCGCCCTTCGCCGCGACGTATGCCGAGTAGCCTGCGTTGATACCCAGGATCGAGCGGACCGACGAGAGGTTGAGCACGGCGCCACCGTGCCCGGCCGCGATCATTGACTGGACCGCGGCCTGTGTCGGGACGACTGTGCTCCGGACGTTGAGCTCCATGATCCAGTCCCAGTCTGAGCGCGGGTACCCTTCCGCCGGATGCAGGACCTGGCCGGCGCCACCGCCGACCGCGTTCACGACGATGTCGAGGCGCCCAAACCTCTCGAGCGTCTGTGCCACGACCCGGTCGGCATCGGCCTCGACCGTCATGTCGCCCTGGAGCGCGAGTCCCTCGGACCCCGCCGACCGGACGCGCTCGACCGCCGCGTCGCAGGTCTCAGACGTTCGTCCGCTGACGGCGACCCGAGCGCCTGCTGCGGCGAGGCCCTCGGCGAGAGCAGATCCGATCGCACCACCGCCGCCTGAAACAAGGGCCACGCGGCCGCCGAGGCTGAACAGGTCGAGCTGGGCCATCGTTCTCCAAGGAAAATCGGCCGACGGAGGGGGACTGACGTGCCGTCGCTCGACGAGCGCGTGAACCGGACGGCCTTGCCGGTTTGGTTGGCTATCGAGAATACGTCGGCCGCGAAGGCACCGTCAACGCGGCCGTAGGATTGGCTCGCCTGCCCACTCGAAACGGACGATCCGGAGGACCAGCCAATGAAGCCGACCACAGTCTTCCTGGGTGAGATGACGAACCTCGAGGTCGAGGCCTTCCTACGTGAGCACGACACCGTGATCGTACCGACGGGATCGACCGAACAGCATGGTCCGCACGGTCCGTTGCTCACCGACGTCCTGGTGCCCACCGAGGTGGCGCGTCGCATCGCGCCCGATGTCGGAGCGGCGGTGGCACCGTCGATCAACTACGGCCTCTCATACCCGCACGACGGGTTCACCGGGGTTGTTCGCCTCCGCATTCCCACCTTCGAGGCGCTGATCGAGGACGTCTGCGTCTCGCTCGCCACGGTCGGGTTCAAACGAATCGTGTTCCTGAACGGCCATTACGACAACACGTACGCGATCGCGTATGCCTGCGCGAATGCGGCAGAGCGGTTGCCCGCGGGCGCGAGCGCATTCCCCGTCAATTACTGGGATGGGCTTTCGCCGGACGAGGCGGCCGAGTTCTTCGGTGCATCGACCGGGCTGCATGCCAACCGCGGTGAAACCTCGGCCGTGCTCGCCATCAACCCTGGGCTAGTCGACATGGACCGCGCGAACGCCGAGATGCCGCCCTTCCCCGACGTGTCAAACGCGGCCGCCGTGCATACCGCGTTCTTCTTTTCGGCGCCGGGCTCCGTCTATCGCGCGACGCAATCCGGCACGTGGGGTGACGCCCGTGAGGCATCGGCCGAGTTCGGCGAGCGCTACCTCGACGTCGTCACGCGCGCGACGATCCGTCTGCTCGAGGATATCGAGCGCACCTTTGCCGCGATGCCTGATCGCTGAGCTGCCAGCATCGGTCAGGCCTCCGCGGTCACGCGCGTGTAGGCGGCCGCAACCACCACGATGATCGCGCCGAAGAGGACCTGGCGGCTCGGCTCCGGGAGGCCGAGCACCGTGAGCAGCGCCGTCAGCACCGTGAGGATGAGAGCACCCACGATCGTCCCGCCGAACCCGCCGCGGCCGCCCAGGATTGAGGTCCCGCCGATCACCGCCGCTGCGACTGACGGCAGGAGTGAGGCGTCGACCAGCGAGACGCTGGCCGTGTTGGTGAGGCCCGAGATCAGGAGGCCGGCGATTGCGGCCATGACGGCGGAGATCACGTACAGGACGATCAGCACCTGCCACGCCCGCGTGCCCGACAGCCGAGCGGCGATCGGGTTGTCACCGATGGCGTAGAGCAATCGGCCATACCCGGTGCGGCGTAAACCGACCAGGATCAGGGCCGTCAACGGGAGGAAGACAAGAAGGTTGTATGGCACGACGTCCACGAATGTTGTGCTGCCGATCCATCGCAGTGAGTCCGGCACGCCCGCGCCCGTCTGCACGTTCTGCAGCTGCCATACGTTCGCCAGGCCCAGCACCACGAAGCTCATGCCGAGGGTCATGATCAACGGGTGCACCCGGAATACTCCGATGCCGATGCCGTTGAGCAGTCCCGCCACAGCGGCAACCACGAGCACGACGATGATCCCCTACGCCACGGCGGCCACCGAAAGGTCGATTCCGCCCGCCAGCATCGCCAGGGTCTGGCAGCCGCCGAGGATAGCAAGTGGCACGGAGGCTCGCACGATCACGCCGGCCCACTCCGGCCCGACGATGCCGGGATCCGCGAGCTCGATCGCCAGGATCAGGACCGCGAGGAGCCCGACCAGGGGGATGATGGGCCTATCGCGAAAGAGACCGCGCCAGCCGACGACGCTCAGCCACTGGTTGGTGCGAACGGACGCGCTCATCGACGGCCCCGCCGGATCTCGACGACGCTGCCGAATACGAGCACCCCGATCAGGATGACGCCCTGGGCCACGAGCGCGTAGTTCGGGTCGACGTTGAGGAACGTCATGTCGTTCTGGATGATCTGCAGCACCACAACCGCGACGATCGGCCCGAAGACGCCGCCGCGTCCGCCCGCCAGGCTCACCCCGCCCAGGACCACGGCTGCCACGCTCTCAAGCGTGTATGGCCCAGGAACCGGCGTGCCGATGCTCGTGCTCGCCGTGAGCGACAAGCCGGCCAGCGTCGCGAAGAGGCCGGTGAGCGCATAGGCGAGGACCTTGGTTCGGCCGATCGCGACGCCGCTCCGGAACGCCGCGAGCTGGTTGCTGCCTACGGCATAGAGCGACAGCCCAAAGCGCCCCCTCGCCACCGGGATCCAGATGATCGCGACGATCACCACGAGCACGATTGCTGCCTTCGGGATCCACGGATTCCCGAAGGGTCCGATCACGAGGTTCAGGA
>VBJP01000263.1:0-2887 GCA_005880165.1 Chloroflexota bacterium
CTCCTCGTCCACCGGCAGCGCTGACCTCCGCACCGCGCGCGACCGCTCGCGCTGCTCGCGCATGGCCGCCTCGAACCCCTCGCGGTCAACGCCGACGCCTGAGTCCGCGGCGATCTCAACCGTCAGGTCGATGGGAAAGCCGAAGGTGTCGTGCAGGCGGAACGCGTCCGCACCCGGGATGGTGCCACCTCGCCCGGCGGCCTCAACCAGCTGTGCAAGCCGCTCGCTGCCTGCCTCGAGCGTCCTCGAGAATTTGCGCTCTTCCGCCTCGACGCCGGCCAGGATCTCGCCGCGACGCTCCGCCAAGTAGGGATAGGCCGTCCCCATGATGTCGATGACCACGCCGCACGTCTCCGACAGGAACGGGCGCTCGATGCTCATCAGCCGCCCGTGCCGCACCGCGCGACGCATGATCCGACGCAGGACGTAGCCGGCGCCCTCGTTCGAAGGGCCTACTCCCTCGCCGATCAGGAATGTCATCGCGCGTGAGTGGTCGGCGACGACCTGGTAGCTGAACCGCTCGCTCTCGACGGTCTCCGGATCGTGGCCGATGAACTCGGCCAGCCGCTCGATGATCGGCACGAAGAGATCGGTCCGATAGTTCGAGTCGACCCCCTGCAGCGCGCTCGTCATACGCTCCAGGCCCATGCCGGTGTCGACGCTCTTGAACGGGAGCGGGGTAAGGGTTCCGTCGGCCGCCCGGTCGAACTCCATGAAGACCAGGTTCCAGACCTCGAGCCAGCGGGGGCAGGTCTCGGAGTGGTCGGGGATGCAATCCGGTCCCTCGCTGTACTGCGCGCCGCGGTCGTAGTGGATCTCGCTGCACGGCCCGCACGGGCCGGTCTCGGCCATCTGCCAGAAATTGTGGTCGTCCCCCGCCGCGATGTTCCCCCAGCGCGCGATCCGATCCGCAGGCAGGCCGATCTCCTGGGTCCAGATCTGGTATGCCTCATTGTCATCGGAATAGGTAGTGGCCGCCAAGCGCTCTGGATCGATGACGAGGTCCTTGGTCAGGAACTCCCAGGCCCAGCCGATCGCCTCGCGCTTGAAGTAGTCACCGAAGCTCCAGTTGCCGAGCATCTCGAAAAGGGTCTGGTGGCGAGGGGTGCGCCCGACCTCCTCGAAGTCGTTGTGCTTGCCCGCCACCCGCAGGCATGGCTGCGCGTCGACGGCCCGGGCGTAGTCACGCTTCTCCTCGCCGGTCAGCACCCGCTTGAACTGGACCATGCCGGAGTTCACGAAGAGCAGCGTCGGGTCGTCGCGGGCGAGGAGAGGGGCGGGCGCCACCCGCGTGTGACCGCGCTCCTCGAAGAAGCGCTGGAATCGCTCGCGGATCTCGGCTGCGGGGAGCGACTGCATCGGTCTACCGGTCGGCACGCGCCGATTCACCAAGAGAGCCGGCGGCGACCGGCTCCCGTCAGCATCGATGAATGGGGGAGCGTCTCAGGACTCCGCGGCCTCCAGCTCGCCGCCGGCGGGAGCGGACTCGGAACCGGGTGAGCCAACCATGCCGGCGCGCGCGATCTCTGCCGCCGCGCGACCTTCGCTGATCGCATCGCCGATGGCCGTTCGGCGCTCGTCGACGAATTCGCCCACCTGTTCGCGGATTCGCTCACCCGTGTCGGGTGCGAGCAGGAGTCCGATGGCCGCCCCCACCAGACCACCAATCACCACTCCGGCGAGGAAGCTACCGAGCCCGGAATCTCTCATCTGCCTTCCGTCACCTCCATGCGTCCGATGATTCTACGCATCACGGCCCCGAGGCGGGCGAGCCCGCCGGGGCAAGCGCGGCGAGCAGGAGCGTGGCCAGCATCGCCAGCTGGGCCGCGATGGAGGAGGCAACCAGCTCGAAGCTCCCGATCCTGAGCAGGTCAAGGCCGAGCCGCCGTCCCACCTCGTTCCCGGCCATTGTGCCGGCGAGGGAGGCAACCGCCAGGAGCGGAACGAGGCGTCCCCAGCGGCCGCGAACGGCGACGAACAGGAACAGGTTGATGGCGGCGGTGAAGGCGACGAGGATCAGCCAGGCGATCATTCCGCCGCGGAGGCGTTCGGTTGGGCGATCCGGCCCCCACCCAGGCATTCCTCGCCGTCGTACAGGACGGCGCCCTGGCCTGGCGCAGGCGCCCAGACTGGCTCAGCTGTCTCCACCACGAGGCCATCGGCGCCCACCAGGGTGACTGAGCACGCCACGTCCGGTGCCCGGTGGCGGATCCGTACGCGCGCCTCGAATCGCTCCGCGGGCGGTTCGCCGGCGACGAAGTGGCGGCTGCCGACCGTGAACCATGACTGGGCGATCTCGTCGCGGGCCCCGATCACCACCGTGTTCGACGCGGGCCGGATCTCCCGCACGTAGACGACCTCGCCAAGCGCAACCCCCAGGCCATGGCGCTGGCCGACCGTGTAGTGCGCGTAGCCGGTGTGGGTTCCGACCGTGGTGCCGTGCGCGTCCAGGATCGGCCCGGGCTCGCCCGCATACCCTCGCCGCTCTTGAAGCAGCGTGCGGTAGTCCCCGGCCGGGATGAAGCAGATCTCCTGGGACTCAGGCTTGGCGGCGGTCGGCAGGGCCAGCTGCGCGGCGATCTCGCGAACCTGCGGCTTGGTCAGCTCGCCCAGCGGGAAGCGCGTGGCCGCCAGCTGCTCCTGGGTCAGGACCCATAGGAAGTACGTCTGATCCTTGTTCGCATCGAGCGATCGGAGCAAGCGCCAGCGCCCATCGACGCGATCGATCCGCGCGTAGTGCCCGGTCGCCACCTGGTCCGCGCCATACGCGGCGAGGCCGCGGCGCAGCAGCTCGTCGAACTTGATGTACTGGTTGCAGGCCTGGCAGGGATTGGGCGTGGTGCCCTGCAGGTAGGCATCGGCAAAGGCATCAATCACACGCGCGCCA
>VBJP01000263.1:3047-5344 GCA_005880165.1 Chloroflexota bacterium
GCGGCGGCGACACTCGAGTCGACTCCTCCGCTCATGGCGGCCACGATCCGGCTCATGCGCCGATCATAGCCGCGCGAGGCTGCCTAGACCGATGGCGCCCCGGACATTGCGGCCGGCGCCTGCGCCGGCTCGCCCTTCCCTACTGCCGCGCGCAGCCGCGCGACACAGCGCGTGACCGCCTCGATCGTCGTAGCGACGTCAGCCGCCGTGTTCTCACGCCCCAGGGTCAGGCGCAGGGATCCGCGTGCGCGTTCCGCCTCGATCCCCATGGCCAGCAGCACGTGGCTGGGCTCGACGCTGCCGGTGGTGCACGCGGAGCCGGTCGAGGTCTCGATCCCCTCCAGGTCGAGCGCCGCGACCAGGTCGCCACCCTCGATCCCCTCGATCACCATGCTGGCGCTGTTCGGCAGCCGCAACGTCGCATGCCCGGTGCGCGCGACGCCCGGAGTGGCGACAAGTCCCTGCAGGAGCGCCTCCCGCAAGCCGATGAGCCGATCGGTCTCCGCCGCGTGTGTCGTCTCCTCGGCTGCCAGCGTGTATGCAGCCGCCAGGCCCACGGCCCCCGCGACATTCTCGGTACCCGCCCGCCGCTGACGCTCCTGGGCTCCGCCCTGCAGGAGCGGGACCATGGACGTTCCCTGTCGCACGAAGAGCGCACCGATCCCCTTTGGCCCGTACAGCTTGTGGCCGGAGATGGAAAGCAAGTCGACCTGCCATGCGTTGACGTCGATCGGCAGGAAGGGTGCCGCCTGCACCGCGTCGACATGGAAGGGGACGCGCCGCGATCGGCAGATCGAGCCGATTTCGGCGATCGGTTGGATCGTTCCCACCTCGTTGTTGGCGGCCATCACGCTGACCAGGATGGTCCTGTCGGTGATCGCTGCCGCCACGGCCTCTGGATCGACCAGCCCATCGCGATTGACGGGGAGGTAGGTCACCTCGAACCCGTGGCGCCCGAGCAGCGCGCTCTCCTGCAGGACGGCCTTGTGCTCGATGGCGGTGGTGACGATGTGTCGCCCGCGGGCGGAGGCCGCCCACGCCACGCCGCTCAGCGCGAGGTTGTCGGACTCGGTGCCGCCACTGGTGAAGACGATCTCGCGCGGTTTCGCCCGGATCAGCGTGGCAACCGTCTCGCGCGCCTCGTCGAGGCCCTGCCGCGCGCGGCGCCCGGAGCGATGAATGCTCGACGGGTTCCCCCAGTGCTCGGACAGATACGGCAGCATGGCCTCGAGAGCCTCGCGGCGCAGCGGCGTCGTGGAGGCGTGGTCGAGGTAGATGCTCACCGACCGATGATAGCGCCGCGGACCGCAGCGGCCGCAGGGCACATGGAGGAGGCGACCGCGTGATCATTCGGAGCCTGGACGAGGCGACCGGCACGCCGCAAGACGTGACCGGGGAGGCATGGCGCAGCAGGCGACTGCTGGTGCGCGACGACGGCATGGGCTTCTCGTTGTCGGAGACGACGGTCGCCGCCGGCGCCCAGCTGCACCTGCAGTACCGGCACCATTTGGAGGCCTGCTATTGCCTCGACGGCGAGGGCGAGATCGAGAACCTGGCAACCGGAGCGCGGCACCGCATCGGGCCGGGCATCCTGTACGCGCTGGACGAGCACGACGCACACGTGCTCCGCGTGACGCGCGAGCTTCGCCTGGTGTGCGTCTTCAACCCGCCGCTCGCCGGTGGCGAGACCCACGACGCCCAGGGAGGCTACCTGCCCGCGCCCGACTAACGTCGAAGGCCGGCTCCCGGAGGAGCCGGCCCTGTGCGTTGACCGGGATATCCGGCGAGACAGCGTCAGCAGCCGGTGGCCGGTTGCCGGAAGCCGGCGAACGGATTGAGGTCACCCATCAGGGTGTACCGCCCGATGTTGGTGGACGGCGTTTGGGTTGGCTCTGACACGGTATTTGGCGCCGTGCGCATGAACCACGGCAGGAACACCTCGTCTTCGGGGTGCCAGAAGCCATCGGCGCTCTGCGTCCCGTTGGGGTTCGGCCCCTGGTTGTACGTGTTGGTCCCCTGCGCGAACCCAATCGCGACGACCGGATCGCCAGTCTCCAGGATGCCCGTGCACCCATACTGCGGCGCCGTCGGCGTCAGCCACGGCTCGACGAAGTTGTTGATGAACGGATCGTCGGCCCACTCCGCGATCTCATGACTGAGCGGGTGGATGTCCTGAAGCGCCCAGTAGGTGCCACCGTTGGGCCGCGCGTAGATACCCGGGCTGAGGTAGGTGGCCCACGCCCACGTCTGGACTGGCTGCCTGCCGTTTCCATTCATCGGCCCATTGCTGGTATGGG
>VBJP01000257.1:0-572 GCA_005880165.1 Chloroflexota bacterium
AAAGTTTCTTCATGATGCCCGCTCTCCCAGGCGCGCGAGGCGATAGTAACAGAACACTTGGAAGTGGTAACCTTTTCGCGGGCCCGGAGGTCTGGATGACGCGTGCCTGTCGTGCATTGACGGCTGGTGTAGTTCTCGTGCTCTGCCCTGGCGCCGGGCGTGTTCAGGCAGCAGCCCCCGCGCTTCGGGCAGTGAATCCTCAGGCCAGCCCGCGTACGCCGGCGGCTTCCGACGCACGTTCCTCCGGAGTCATCGAGCGGACGCTGCTCGACAGATATTGCGTGACCTGCCACAACCAAAAGCTGAAGACGGCCGGGCTCTCGCTCGACGTGATGGACATCACGAAGGTGGGCGAGGGTGCGGACGTGTGGGAGAAGGTGGTTCGCAAGCTTCGCGCGGGGATGATGCCTCCGGCGAATCGTCCGCGGCCGGACAAAGCGGAGTCCGAGGGGCTGGTGACGTGGCTCGAGGCCGAGCTCGACCGCGCAGCCGCCGGGCGCCCCAACCCGGGTCGCACCGAGCCGTTCCATCGCCTGAATCGTGTGGAGTATCAGAACGCCATCCGCGATCTG
>VBJP01000257.1:580-1693 GCA_005880165.1 Chloroflexota bacterium
TCGACAACATTGCGGGCGTGCTCAAGATGTCGCCCACGCTGATGGAGCGCTACGTCTCGGCCGCTCAGAAGATCAGCCGGATGGCGGTCGGCGGTCCTGTACCGGCGCCGAGCGTTGACACGTTCCGCGTGGCCGAGGACGTCTCACAGGACGACCGCCTGGACGGCCTTCCGTTTGGCACCCGCGGAGGGACGCGCGTTCGGTACCGCTTCCCCTCCGACGGCGAGTACGTGATTCAGGCTCGCTTGTCGCGCCTGGGCATCAGCGGGGGTGCAACCGAGGACATTCCACGGTTCGCCGACTCACACGATCTGGAGATCAGCGTCGATGGCCGGCGGGTGGCGCTTTTCACACTGGCTGGCGAAACGCTGGCGCCGGGGACGAGGGAAGACGCGTATCAGCAGCACCGCGAGCACCTGGACGCGGACTGGAAGGTGCGTATCCCGATCAAGGCGGGCGTGCAGGAAGTGACTGCCGCGTTTCTGCAGAAATCCGCCGCGTTGAACGAGACGGCGCGCCTGCCGTTCCTGCGTCCGTACCTTGGATCGGGCGGCGACCTCCGTTACCGACCGTACCTGGACGAGCGAAGCTGGCGATACGGCAAGTCGCCGACGGATCTTCGTGTGCAAGGCGGCGGCTTCGGGCAGCCCATCCTGTGCCCGAACCATCCTTGCGGGCCTGGCCCGGCACGCGTATCGGCGTCCGGTGACCGACGAGGACCTCAAGCCGTTGATGGCGTTCTATGAAGACGGACGCGCCGAAGGGGGCTTCGAGCGTGGCATTGAAGTCGGCCTGCAGCGTCTGCTCGTCAGCCCATCGTTCTTGTTCCGCGTCGAGCGCGATCCGAGCCACGTCTCTGCTGGCATCGCGTATCCGGTCAGCGACATCGAGCTGGCCTCGCGGCTGTCGTTCTTTCTGTGGAGCAGCATTCCCGACGACCAGCTTCTGGACCTGGCGGCGCAGGGCAAGCTCCGGCAGCCGGAGGTCCTCGACCGCCAGGTGCGACGGATGCTCGCCGATCCGCGCGCGGAGTCGCTCGCCAACCATTTCGCCGGGCAGTGGCTGTTTCTGCGGAACCTGGCCACGATGTCGCCCGACCTCGACGCGTTTCCC
>VBJP01000257.1:1857-7091 GCA_005880165.1 Chloroflexota bacterium
GGCGAGGGTTGCTCGGCAAGGGGAGTGTTCTCGCCGTCACCGCCTACCCGCACCGGACGTCTCCGGTGCTGCGAGGCAAATGGATCCTTGAGAATCTCCTGGGGACGCCGCCGCCACCTCCGCCGCCCAACGTGCCGGCGCTCAAGGAGAATGGCGGCACCCGACCCCAGTCGATGCGCGAGCGGATGGCCGAGCATCGAACGAACGCGGTGTGCGCGAGCTGCCACTCGATGATGGATCCCCCCGGATTTTCGCTCGAGAGCTTCGATGCGGTGGGTCGGCGGCGGACGGTTGACGAGGCGTTCGAGCCGATCGATCGGTCAGGTGTGCTGCCCGACGGCACGACGTTCACGGGCGTGGCCGGCCTGCGCGATGCGCTCCTTGCTCGCCCGGATCGGTTCGTCGCCACGCTCACCGAGAAGCTGATGATCTACGGCCTCGGTCGCGGCATCGAGTATTACGACCAGCCGGCCGTGCGGCAGGTGATGCGTGAGGCCGGCCAGCACGAGTACCGGTTCTCGGCACTCATCCTCGGTATTGTGAAGAGCGTGCCGTTTCAGATGAGGACACACGAATAGCTGTTAGCTCTCAGCGGTCAGCTCTCAGCGATCAGCTCTCAGCGGTCAGCTCTCAGCGGTCAGCTCTCAGCGGTCAGCGGTCAGCGACGAGGAGCCAAGTCCGGAGCCTGGAGCCTGAAGCCCGAAACCATGATGATCACAAAGATCGCCCTGCCTCGTCGGACGTTTCTCCGCGGTGCGGGCGCGGCGCTGGCCTTGCCGCTGCTCGATGCGATGGTGCCCGCGCTCACGGCGCTCAATCAGACACCCGCCCATCCCGTCCGCCGGCTCGGGTTCGTGTATCTCGCCAACGGCGTGGCGATGAACGACAGCATCAACTACTGGAGGCCAAAAGGACGAGGGACGGCGTTCGAGCTCTCGCCGATCCTCGAGCCGTTCGGTGCGTTCCGCCAGCAGATGGTCGTCGTGAGCGGGTTGACACACGCGCAGGCCGAGACGCTCGGGGATGGCAATGGGGATCACTCGCGCGGGACATCCACGTGGCTGAACGGCGTCCATCCGAGGTGGACGGAGGGCTCAGACGTCCAGGCCGGCGTCACGGCCGACCAGATCGCAGCCACCGAGCTCGGCAGGGAGACGCCGCTCCCCTCACTCGAGCTTGGCATCGATCCCAATTTCGTCGTGGGCAGCTGCGAGAACGGCTACAGCTGCACCTACATGAACACCCTGGCCTGGCGGACGCCGACGACGCCGCTTCCGACCGAGAACAATCCGCGCGCGGTCTTCGAGCGGCTGTTCGGGGACGGGGGCACACCCGCCGCGCGCCGGGCCCAGATGCGCCGCACGCGCAGCGTCCTCGATTCGGTGCTCGACGAGGCCGACCGGCTCCAGCAGAAGCTGGGCGCCGGGGACCGCACGAAGATCAGCGACTACTTCGACGCGCTTCGCGAGGTCGAGCGCCGCATTCAGAAGACAGAGGCGCGCGGCGCTGACGCCGCGCTGCTCGAGGCGACCGCCACGCCTCCCGCCGGGATTCCCGAGCGGTTCGCCGATCACGTCAAGCTGATGTTCGACCTGCAGTGGCTCGCGTATCGGGCCGACATCACCCGCGTCTTCACGTTCATGCTTGGTCGAGAGGTCAACTCGCGGACCTTCCCCGAAATCGGCGTATCCGAGCCGCACCATGGGCTGTCGCACCATCGGGACGATCCCAAGCAGCTCGAAAAGCTCGTGAAGGTGAACATCTATCACGCCAGCCTTTTCTCGTCGTTCCTCGAGCGCCTGAGCACGACACCCGACGGAGACGGCACGCTGCTCGACCACTCGATGCTGTTGTATGGCGCCGGCCTGAGCAACCCGAACACGCACTCGCACATCGATCTCCCGCTCGTCATCCTCGGCCGGGGCGCGGGTCGGCTCACGGGCGACCGGCATCTTCAATATCCCATCGGCACGCCGATGACGAATCTCCTGCTGACGCTGCTCGACAAGGTCGGTGTCGCGACCGAGAGGCTGGGCGACAGCACCGGGCGGCTCAATCTGCTGACGGGAGTCTAGTGTCAAGACCTCGCGTCGCGTCAGGCTCGTTCAGGGTTCTTCTGACCGGTGTCGTGGTGGCCTGGTTGATCGCGACCTCTCCCACGGCAGCCGCGGCCGAACCGATGGCGCTCATCGAAGCCGGCCGCGCCGACGTGAACGCTCCTGAAGCCGATGGAACCACGGCGCTCCACTGGGCAGTGCACCGGCAGGACGGCCAGACCGTCGATCTCCTGATTCACGCTGGCGCCAAGGTCAGCGCGTCGAATCGGTACGGCGTGACGCCGCTGGCCCTGGCGGCCGAGGGGAGCGACGCGTCAGTCCTCGAGCGATTGTTGAAGGCGGGTGCCGACGCCAACACTGTGGTGGCCGACGGCCAGACGGTCCTGATGACGGCTGCCCGGACGGGCAACGCTGCCGTCATCAAGGTGCTGCTGGCCCACGGCGCCGATGTGCAGGTGAAGGAGCGGTGGCGCGGTCAGACCGCGCTGATGTGGGCCGCGGCGGACAACAACGTGGCTGCGGCACGACTCCTCGTTGAGGCCGGATCGGACCTGCATGCGCGCTCGACGGGTGGATTCACGCCACTCTTGTTCGCTGTGCGCGGCGGACACATCGAGACGACCGAGGCGCTGGCGGCCGTCGGTGCGAACGTCAACGACACGCTGCCCGACGGGACGAGCGCGGTGGTGCTCGCCGTCATGAACGCGCACTACGAGCTCGCGGTCCGGCTCGTCAAGGCCGGCGCCGATCCCAATGCCGCGCAGCAGGGCTGGACGGCGCTCCATCAGCTCGTGTGGACCCGTCGGCCCAACAAAGGCTTTGCGAATCCGGGGCCGGTAGCAACCGGCCGGCTGAGCAGCCTGGCGCTTGTGACAGAGCTGGTCGCCCGCGGCGCGAACGTCAACGCGCGGGAAACGAAGGAACCGAAGGACGGATACCGGAATCTCCTCGCGCGGGCCGGCGCGACCCCGTTTCTGCTCGCGGCGAAGTCAGCGGATGTCGACCTCATGCGCGTGCTCGTGGCCAACGGCGCTGACCCTCTGCTCCCAACCACGGATCACACGACGCCGCTCATGGCCGCTGCGGGCGTCGGCATCTGGGCAGTCGGCGAGAGCCCCGGCACCAATGACGACGCGCTCGACGCCGTCAAGCTCGCCCTCGATCTCGGCGGCGATGTGATGGCCGTGAACGACTACGGCTATACCGTCCTTCATGGCGCCGCGCACCGGGGCGCCACTGCCGTCGTGCAGCTGCTCGCGGACCGAGGCGCGAAGCTCGATGCCCCCCTCACGAAAGCGGGGGGCGGCGGTGTGGGGTGGAAAGTCGGGTGGACGCCGCTCGCCATCGCCGACGGATTGTTTTACGCGAACACCTTCAAGCGGCATCCGGAGACGGCCACGCTCCTTCGGCGCCTGCTCCAGGAACGCGGCCTGCCAGTGCCCCCTCCCGCCAATCCGACGAGCGGCGCCAACGACCGGAACTGAAGTCACTGCGCGACTCGGTGATGGAACCGCTGCATGAGTGACGATCTACTGCGTTCCGAGCGGTTCCCCCGCGCCTCGCACTACAGTCTCGACTGGTTGCTCAGCAGCGTCAGCGGCGCCGCCAACCCACTCTGGATGACGGAATGGCTCGCCGAGGCGCTCACGCTCGCGCCGGGCATGCGGGTGCTCGACCTGGGTTGCGGGCGAGGCGCCTCGTCCATCTTTCTTCGGCGTGAGTTCGGCGTGCACGTCTGGGCGACCGATCTCTGGTTCAGCGCGTCCGAGCGTGGGCGGCGGATCGACGACGCGGGCGCCGGGGATGGCGTGACGCCCATCCAGGCCGAAGCCCGACAGCTGCCGTTTGCCACCGAGTTCTTCGATGCGATCGTCTCGATAGACTCGTTTCCCTACTACGGAACCGACGACCTCTATCTCAACTATCTGGCCCGATTCGTCAAGCCGGGGGGCGTCATCGGCATCGCGGGGGCGGGATTGATGCACGAGATCGAGGGCGCGGTGCCTTCGCATCTTTACGAGTGGTGGACACCCGATCTCTGGTGTCTGCACTCGGCAGCCTGGTGGCGTTGGCAGTGGGAGCGAACCGGCATCCTCGACGTCGAGGTCTCCGACGCGCTGCCCGAAGGCTGGCGCTTCTGGCGGGACTGGCTTCACGTGGTGGCTGCCGACAACAGCGTAGAGATCGGAGCCCTGGAAGCTGACGAAGGAAGGTACCTCGGGTATGTTCGCGTGGTCGGGCGTCGCCGCGCCGATGCGCGACTGACCGAGCCCATCGCGTCGATCCCTACCGAGTATGTGAAGCGGCCACTGCTGAGGACCGCTAGGCGCGAAACTGCACGAGGTGATGGTCCATATGGCGGTACATGAGGCGACCCCAGTCCCGCCCGTTGATGCTGCCAAACGCCGCATGGGCCGGCCAGGGTCCATCTATATCGCGCTCGACGAAGCGGTCGACCGTGGCCCGGAGCGTCGCGATCTCCTCGTACCAGTCGGTCGGCAAGCGACTGAGCAGCTCCGGCGCGGTCGGCGCTCCCTTTGGCCATGGCAGGTGAAACATCACCAGCATGTTGATGGGCCAGTACTGCAAGGGCCCCCGCAACGGCGTCAACGGGAGCTCACCGAGACCCGCTCGCAGCGTGTCGGTCACGTGCGTCACCATGCGCGGGGCGTCGAGTGATCCCCACTGCGGACGGGCGTCGGGTCGCAGTCGTTCAAATCGCACGAGTACTGCGGTGCGGTCGTCGTCCTCCCAGAGAGTGCCGGCCATGGGGAGCGCGGCGCGACTAGCTGCCGCCGACCTTTCGCGGCGAACTGCGGCGCTGGAAACCGTGGGTGTTCATGGCGGATCGCTTCCAGGGCTGCTGGGTGGGTTTGGGTGGCCTTGTGTGAACCGGCGCCTCGGCGCGTGCCGGGGCAGCGGTCGCGTCTGCCGGGGCTGCGGCAGCGGATTGAGCTCGGGCCGCGCGCGCGTCGGCCTCGTCCTTGGCCAGACAGCACACCTTGTACTTTCGACCCGAGCCGCAGTGACACGGGTCGTTGCGCCCGATGGCGGGCCGCGTGTCGGGGCTCATGCGCCGGATCTTACTACTCTTCGCTCCCTACTCTTCGCTCCCTACTCTTGCTCCGCCGCTTCAGGCCCTTCGCCTCGAGGTCGAGATAACGAGTGTTCCGCCTG
>VBJP01000258.1 GCA_005880165.1 Chloroflexota bacterium
CGGCGAGACCGATGGCGCCGCTGCCGCGGCCAACGGCAACGGCGCCGGCATGACGGAGATGCCCGAGCGTCCGGGCGCACTGCCCTCCCCGCCGGCGGGCCCGCTCACCTCTGTGGCCGAGACGGCCCTTAGGGACAGACCGGCAACGGACGACGACAAGGCACGCAAGCGCGCGGAGTCGCAGGAGCGCGCTGCGCTGATGGCGCAGCTGTCCTCTGAAGTCAAGCTGGCCGTCGCCAGGAAGGAGCTGACGCTCGTCGAGGCACTGGCGCAGGCAGACCTCGCGGTGCCGGAATGGCTTCGCACAGGTGCAAGCGGACCGGCACCCGCGGCCGTAGCGCCGGGCGAGGTCACGATCAGCGCGACTGATACGGATCCGCGGACGCGGGACCAACCGACCGAGCTCGCCCCGCAGAGCCCCGAGGCCGGTGCCGAGCAGGTCGATCCAAAGGAGGCAAAACGCGCCGAGGCCCAGCGCAAGCTGGCAGTCATGCAGCGCCTGCCGTCGGAGCTGAAGCTCCGCGTGGCCAAACGGGAGATCAGCCTGGAGGACGCCCTCCGCGAGGCCGGCGTATCGCCGGACAAGGAGCCTGCATGAGGGTCAGCGCCGATCCGGGCTGGACACCGCCAGCCCAGCCCGTGGGACCGGCGACAGGCCTTCGCTACGGTGGTTTCTGGATCCGGACGCTCGCTTACCTCATCGACGTACTCCTGCTGGCGATCGTCATGGCCGTGCTGGCAAAGCTGGCGGGAATCGGGTTCTATGACTCACGGTGCGGGACGTCACCGTGAACGCATTCTCCAGCCCCTCGTACTCCATCTCATTCAACCCGGTCTCGGGGCTTGTTGCCCTCGTCTACTTCGCCGGACTGTGGTGGGGTTCGTGGTCAGACGGTCGAGATGATCCCGTTCAACCTCCGGATCCGGAGGGCGGTCGACGGGCAGCCGATTGGGCCCGGGCGAGCGATTGGCCGCTTCTTCGGGCTAGCCCTCTCGTTCTTCGTCTTTGCCATCGGCGTGATCTGGGTCGCGGCCGATGGCCGCAAGCAGGGGTGGCACGACAAGCTGGCTGGCACCGTGGTCGTTCGCCCAAGCGGGTAGACTCGGATCCATGGCAACGTCGATCGCGCTCGACGGAGTGGGTGGCCAGGGCGTCCGAGTGATCGCCGGCGTGCTCGGCAACCTGTTGGCGCGGATGGGCAAGCAGGTGACCGTGCTCTTCGATTACGACTCGTCGGTGCGTGGCTCGATGTCCGATGCCTTCGTGATCTTCGACGACGCGCCGATCGCCAACCCGGTGGTCGAGGATGCAGACATCCTGCTCAAGCTGGCCAACCGCGGTCACCTGCGGATCCAGGGGCGCAAGGTGGTCAGCGACCTCGGGCTGGCGAGCCCTGGGGACGAGCAGAGCCCGTTCGCGGCGCTCGGCAGCCAGCACTTCGGCAAGGAGCTGTTCGGCAACATGATCGCCCTCGGCCGGCTGCTGCGACTGGCGGCGATCGACTACAACGAGCGGGCGATTCGCGAGTCACTTCCGCGTCGCTTCGTCGACGAGAACCTGGCGGCCATCCGCTTCGGGTTCGACCTGACCGATGAAGAGATCGCGCGCTTGGCGTCGGAGGCGCCGCCTTCGCGCTTCGAGATGAACGCCGCGGCGACCGCCCCGGCGCCTGTCCGCGGCCTAGATGCGGCGTATGAGACGCCCGTGGCGCCTGTGTCCGGCAGCGAGACCGGATAGCCGGCGATGGCTGGCTCGGGTTCACGCGGCGAGCGTGGCGTCCAGCTTGGTGAACGCTTCGAGCCAGCCCCCCTCACTGCGGGACACGAGGTGCTCCGGCAGCCACTGGCGGACCTCGAGTCGCGTCCCGTCCGTCAGCCTCGTCGTGGAACTCGATTCGGACCCTCGTCTCGAACGGCTCGAAGCCCCCGGGCAGCTGACCGGTCACGTGCATCGTGCCGTCGAGCAGCTCGCCGTCGACGACCTCCGCAAGGTCGCAGAATGGCAAAGCCAAGGCCCACCGGGGGTACGGCGACCAGGTCGCGCTCAGGACCCAGCTGGGCCTCATGCCAAACCCGGCGAACGGTTAGCGCAAGCCGGCCCGCGTGAGGTCAGCGGCCAATCGCCTGCTCGGGGTCCACACCCGTCTCCTGGCCCCGCAGCGCCGCGTTATCCCACGTAGCGGCCGTTCCATGCCTTGTCCACCTTACCCGGCTATGTAGCGGCGGTGGGTATCTCGGACGCGACAGCAGCATCGAGGCGCTCAGCCTCATCGTGGGTCAGGGAACGCATCGGGGGACGCAGGTTGGGGGATATCGGCACACCGCGAAGGCCGAGCACGTGCTTCACGGCGGCGATGAAGGGACCGCCACTCGCCTCCATGGCACCGCGCAGGGCTTCGAGTCGGGCTTCGCCGGCAGCATCCGGACGGTCCAGGGCGGCGCGGAGTGCCTCGGGGAATGCGGCCGCCAACCCGGACACCGCACCCACCGCTCCGGCGGCAAGCGCCCGCGGGATCAGCGGCTCCTGTCCGACGAACACCGGCAGGCCCGTCCCGAAATAGGGCTCGACCCTCTCCCAGGGAGATTCGCTGACCTTCAGACCGGCGAGGTTGCCGACCGCACTGCGAACGCGTTCGATCGCGGCCAGGCTCACCGGATACCCGCTACGTGCCGCGAAGCAGTAGATGAAGAATGGGAGCGGCGCGCAGGCGCGTGCGGCGGCGACCAGGTGGTCCGCCAGCGCGACCTCATCGAGCGGGAAGTAGGGAGGCGGAATGACCGCAACCGCATCGGCGCCGATCTCGGCTGCATGCGCCGCGAGGTCGGCGGTGTCCCGCGTCGTCTGCGCCCCGGCGTGGACGATAAGCGTTTCCCGCAGCGCCGCGCGGAAGATCAGTGGTAAGCAGCACGCCCTCGCCGGTCGTGCCGCAGGCGAAGATGCCATCTGCGCCGCCATCGGTCAGGAAGCTGACATACGGCCAGATCGCGGCTTCGTCGAGAGCCGACCCGCCATCCGTCAGGGGAGTCGCCGCGGCGACGATCAGAAGGGGCGCCTGAGCGCCGAAAGGAGCCTCTGCCATCGCTCGAACATTAGCGGCTCGAAAGTGACCCGGTGTAGACTCAAACGGCATTCGCGATCACGCGCGAGGACGCAACAACCCATGACCTACGTCATCGTCGAACCGTGCATCGGCGTCAAGGACGCCAGCTGCGTCGACGTCTGCCCGGTCGACTGCATCCACGCCAAGGACGAGGACACGATGTACTTCATCGATCCGGAGGAGTGCATCGACTGTGGCGCATGCGAGCCGGAGTGCCCGGTGACCGCGATCTTCGCGGAGGACGCGGTCCCCGACCAGTGGCAGAACTACATCCAGATCAACGCTGACTACTTCGCCAAGTAGCACGTGCCCGTTCGCCTGATCGCCCTCTACCAGGCGCCCGCCGATCCCGAGGCCTTCGATCGGCACTACCACGAGGTGCATACCCCGATCGTGCTGCGCTATCCCGGGCTGCGAGAGCTGATCGTTGGCAACGTCGAGCCGATGGGTCCGCGCTCGGTGCCGTACTACCTGTCCACCCAGATGGTCTTTGACACCCGTGAAGACCTCGACGTGGCGATGGCGAGCGAGGCGGGGATCGAGAGCGGGCGCGATCTGCGCAACTTCGCAACCGCTGGTGTCACGCTCTATGTGGCCGATGACGCGTCGACCACGGTCGTGCGGCCGGGCAAGGCAGGAGGCGCCTGATGGCCGTGCGAGAGCCGGAATCGCCGGCCGCCGCGGCGGCGGAGGCGTTCGGGTTCGACCGGATCCGGTACGCCAAAGATGCCAACACCGCAGTGGCGACGGTCACCATCGATCGCCAGGCGGTGCTGAACTGCTTCGACTTCCAGACGCTGCGTGAGATGGCCCGGGCATTCGAGGACGCCTCGTGGGACGAGGGAGCCGCCGTGGTGGTGGTCACCGGCGCCGGCGATCGCGCCTTCTCGACCGGCGCCGATCTCGACGAGCAGGCCGCCATGGGCAAGACCAGCGGCCAGTACTGGCGCTGGATGGGCGCCTTCATCGAGATGCACGACCGGCTGCGCCAGATCGGCAAGCCGACCATCGCGCGCATCAACGGGATCGCGGTTGGTGGTGGGCAGGAGCTGCAGCTGGCGTGCGACTTCGCGGTCATGGTCGACGACGCCTTCCTGCAGCACGTCGGGCCCGAGCACGGCTCCGTCCCGGCCGGAGGGGCGACGCAGTGGCTGCCGCTCACGATCGGTGACCGGCGGGCGCGCGAGATGATCCTTCTCTGCGAGCCGATCAGCGCGCAGCAGGCGTTCGAATGGGGATTGGTCACGCGCATCGTTCCCCGAGCGGATCTGGACGGTGCGGTCGCTGAGCTTGCCGAGAAGCTGCGGCGCAAGCTGCCGGAGACGGTGCGCTACACGAAGACCCAGCTCAACTGGTGGCGGGACCTGGTCTGGTCGCAGACCATCACCCATGCTCGCGACTGGCTCGCCATCCACTCGACCTCGGACGAGGTGCAGGAGGCGGTCGACGCCTTCCACGCCAAGCGCGAACCGCAGTACGAGATGCTGCGCGCCTACCAGGCCGCCGTCGGCCGCACCTGTCCCGCCTGCGGAGAGACCGGGTTGCCGGCCCGCTACGACTTCTGCGGAGCATGCGGGGCTCCGCTCACCGCGCTCGCTGAGGGTGTGCCGTGATTCGGCTGGCAGCCGATGGTCGCGATCGCCTTTCTGCCAGATTCTCGTCCCATGAGCGTTAGCCGAGCCCCAGGCGGGGCCACGCCAGCTGCCGAGCCGCTCGTCCTCACGGAGCGGCAGCCGGAGCAGCGCACCGCTCTCGTTCGTATCAATCGGCCCAAACAGCTCAACGCCCTGAACGGCCAGGTCATGGACGCGCTGTGTGACGCGCTCGAAGACCTCGATGCCGACGAGGGTGTCCGGGCCATCGTCGTCACGGGAAACGAGCGCGCCTTTGCCGCCGGCGCCGACATCGCCGAAATGGCCAACGCCTCGCCCATTGACATGCTGCGTACGAACCGAATCGCGCAGTGGGACCGGGTGCGACGAATCACCAAGCCGGTCATCGCTGCGGTCAACGGGTGGTGCCTCGGTGGTGGATGTGAGCTGGCCATGGCCCTCGACATCATCGTCGCCGGCGAGGGAGCCAAATTCGGCCAGCCAGAGATCAACATCGGGGTCACGCCGGGTGCCGGAGGCAGCCAGCGCCTGCCGCGGGCCATCGGCAAGAGCAAGGCCATGCTGAGCATCCTCACCGGCGAGCCAATGACTGCAGCCGAGGCCGAGCGAGCGGGTCTGGTTGCGCGCGTCACCGTGGACGAGCTGGTGGTCGAGGATGCACTCGCGTTGGCGGCGCAGATCGCCTCGAAATCGCCCGTGGCAGTTCGGCTCGCGAAGGAGGAGGTCAACGCAGCCTACGAGATGCCACTGACCGAGGCGCTGGCCCACGAGCGGCGCCTCTTCTATCTCACCTTCGCGAGCGAGGACCAGAAGGAAGGGATGGCCGCCTTCCTCGAGAAGCGCCAGCCCGACTTCAAGGGCCGATAGGGTGGCCGGCCCAGACGGCCCGGCCCGCCCGGTTGGGGGCCTCGCGGTCCGCCCGCCGGCTGGAGTCGAGCTTCAGCCAGCCGGCCGAGACGATCTGGTCACGGTCCTACGGTTGCTCGGCGAGCGCGAGTCCTTGGCGCCCCCGCTGTCTCCTCAAGCCGGTCGGGACCGTTGGGAGCGGATCATCGGCTCCGTCGACGCAGCGCCGTTCCTCGCCATCGCCGAGGGCGAGGCCGCCGGCCTGCTGCTCCTCCTCTTCCGTCGCCGCCTGACCTTCGGGGCCTGGGAGGGCTGGGTGCCCGAACTCGTCGTGGCTCGAACCTTCCGCGGCCGTGGAATCGGGCGGGCGCTGCTGCGGGTGGGCATCGAGGAATGGCGGCTGCGGGGGGCGCATCGGCTGTCGGTGGAGACCGAGCCGATGGCCTCCTACGCTTTCGCCACGATCGCATCGCTGCGGAAGGTCGTCCGCCGCCGGCAGGAGTCACGCTCCGCCCGATCCAGGCGGCCGACTTCGTGGCAGCCACGAGGCTGGTGGCGGAGATGGGTATCTCCCGGTTGCCGGCGCCTGAGCGCATGGAGGCGCTGGAACGCTCGTTCGGCGAGCTGACGGCCCGGCCCGCGGACGTGTCGCTGGTCGCACAAGAAGGCGACCGC
>VBJP01000259.1 GCA_005880165.1 Chloroflexota bacterium
TCACACGCATCGGCGGGCCGTCAGCGGCGACCCGTCCGTCACGCAGCACAAGGATACGGTCGGCATGCGAGAGCGCAAGGTCCACGTCGTGCGTGATGAGGTAGATGCTCTCCATGCCGGGGATCGCCCGGATGGCGTCCATGAAGGCGGCAGAGGACCGATGGTCCTGCCCGGCGGAAGGCTCGTCGAGCACGAGCGTGGGCGGGCGAAGCGCGAGCGCGATGGCCAACGCAAGCCGTTTCTGCTGACCGAAGGAAAGGGTGAGCGGCGGACGCTCGAGGATGCCGTCGAGGTCGGAGAGCGCCGTGCGATCGAGGGCTTCCGCGGCTAGGGCCTCCGGATCAGGAGGGAGGATTCCCATGTTCCGAGGGCCGAAGAGCAGCTCCTCCCGCACGGTCCGTGCGAAGAGCATCTGGCTGGGGCTCTGGAAGACATAGCCGAAGATCCGCGCGAGCTCCGCGGTGGTCCGCGAGCGGGCCGCCTGGCCGTCGACCATGACGCGCCCCGCGACCGGCTCGACCAGTCGCATCGCGGCTCGCAGCATCGTGGTCTTGCCGGATCCATTCGGGCCGAGGACGGCGACGATCTCCCGCGATCCGAAGGTAGCCGAGACGTCGTCGAGCACGCGACGCTCACCGAGGTCGACCGCCACCCGCTCGTACACCAGGCGAGGTTCCCCGGGGTCCGCGGCGGAAGGGGCAGTCGGTACCGATCGGTTCGCTGCTCCGGCGGCACCCGCACGAAAACGCTCGAGGACGACTGGGAACGGCAGCTTGACGGCCACGGGATCGGCCACGCGAAGGAAGCCATCCACATCTCCGAGATAGCCGGCCCGGCCGCCGTCCAGGTAGAGCACTCGGTCCGGACGCAGCTGGAGGGCCTCCTCCACGCGGTGCTCGACGATGACCACGGCTTGCCCCTCGTCGGCCAGCTCGCGCAGGACATTCAGCAGCCGGCTCGCGGTCTCCGGGTCGAGGTTCGCGAGCGGCTTCATCAGCGTGCCCGCCATCGCCAGCAGCTGCTGCTCTCCGCCGGAAAGCCAGGCTGTCTCACGACCCGCGAGGGACCCGATTCGGGTGCGCTCCACCACCTCGCTGATACGCCTGCGAATCTCGCCGCGATCGAGCCCCAGGTTCTCGGGACCGAACGCCAGCTCCCCCTCCACGCTGGAGCCCACGATCTGCTTGGCGGGATCCTGCAGCATGGTCCCCACGAGGAGCGCGATCTCCCGCAGGCGCATCTCCGCTGTTGAACGTCCCTTCAGGCGCACGCTTCCGGCCAGGTCTCCGCGGTAGGCATGCGGGATCAGGCCGTTGATGGCGCGGATTAGGGTGCTCTTTCCGCACCCCGACGGGCCGGCCACCAGGAGGACCTCTCCCGCTTCGAGGCTCACGGAGAGGTCGCGCACAGCGGGCTCTGCGGCACGTCGGTATCGGAACGTGAGCCCTTCCACCTCCAGGAGGGGGCCGGCGGGCATGGGTCAGACGGTCTCGATTCGAACCAGGTCCCCAAGCGCGAGGCCGAACTGTTCCGCCGCTGAGCCCTGGTTGACGGCGAGCGCCAGGCCCGCGGTGTCCCCGTCCCGATACAGCAGGGCCTTCCCAGGGTCAACCAGACCGAACGTGGACGACCAGACCACCTCGTGACGTGCCGCGGCGAGCTGGATGGCGAGCCGCTGGCCGGTCGTCACTGGGCCGATCGCGCCGTTGAGGTCCGGCAGGTCCCCCGCCAGCCGGCAGTTTCCGAAGCGGTCGACGAAAACGACCGCCGTGTTGAGCCTGCCCTCGCGAACGCTGGCGGCAGGGAGCTCGAGATCGATCAGCGTGTCGGTTGCCAGCGGAGGACCGACCTCCTGGAGGGCCACCCCGCGGGCAAGGTGGGCGGCAACCGGGGAGAAGATGTCGCGGCCGTGGAAGTTGTTGGACGTCTCTGGCAGCCAGAGTGCGCGATTCGCGGCCAGCCGGGCTTCCAGGATGCCGCCGAGCCTGGCTGCCGCGGGGCGGAGCAGGCCGTTGTCCGGGCCGATCAGCAGATCTCCGCGCTCCGCACGGATGACGATCGGCCTGCGCGAGGTCCCGACCCCGGGATCGACGACCGCGACATGCACGCCCACCGGAAGGTATCCAATCGTCGACCACAGCAGAAACGCCCCCTCGCGGATCGAGAACGCGGTGACTGCGTGGGTCAGATCCAGGATGCGAGCATCCGGACAGATGTTCCACATCACTCCGCGGCACACCGCGGGGGCCGTCGCGCGCTCGCCAAAGTCGGTGAGGAACGAGATGAACGGCGAGCTCACCGTCAGGAGTCGCTGCTGCTGATCCGCAGACGCGCGCCGGTCGCGACGCGCAGACGCGTCGCGAGGCTGCCCTGGTTGTCGGCCAGCGCCAGGTGCCCAGACGAATCGATGTACAGCAAGGTCGCTCCGGCCGACACCGCGCCGAAGGTCGCTGCGAAGCGGGCCTCCTCCACCCGTGCAGCACCCACCGCGGTATCGCTCACCTCGATTCGCACCCGAGGCTCACCGCTCACGTCCCCGAGCGCCTGGACGAGCTCCTGAGCGCCACCCGCCAGCCGCAGGTTGCCGAAGCTGTCGACGTAGATCACGTCGGCCTCGAGCCAACCCTCCCCCACCACGGCCACGGCGGGCGGCAGCGTGACCAGCGCGTCGACCTCGAGGGCGCTCCCGACCTCGTCGAAGCGCGCCGAGCCAGCGACCAGGCGCGCCGCCACAGGTGCGAAGAGGTCGCGCCCGTGGAACGTGCTGCTGGTGGCCGTGCTCAGCCAGAGAGCGCGGTTGTCGAGCCGTCGAGCCTCGATGACCCCACCCAAGGCTTCCGCCCCGAGTATGAGCAGGCCGTTGTCGGGACCCACCAAGAGGTCGCCGCGGGCCACCCGCAGAGCGACCGGCTGCCGCTCGGTGCCAACTCCTGGATCGATCACGGCGAGGTGCACGCCAACCGGCATGAACGGCAAAGCCGTGCTCAGGATGAATGCTCCGTCTCCCACCGCGAACTTCCGAATGCTATGGGCGATGTCGATGATCTGAGCTTCCGGACAGATCGAGAGGATGACGCCGCGGCAGATGGCCGCGGCACCATCGAGCCCGAAGTCCGAGAGGAACGAGATCACAGGCCGCGCGCTCAAGGGCATGGCCTGCATCGTAGCAACCCGATCTGGCGTGGCGCGCCTCCGGCGAATTGCGTATCGTCGCCCCGTGGCCGGGCTCCGCATCGTCGACAACCCCAAGAAGGACCGCTACGAGGCACGCGACGGCAGGCAGGTCCTCGGCTTCTCGACCTATCGCCGCGTTGGCGACCGGATCGTCTTCATCCACACCGAGACCGATCCACTCGTCAAGGGCCGCGGTGTCGCGACCCACCTGGCCGCCGGCGCGTTGGACGACGTGCGGGCCAGGGGCCTGAAGGTGACGCCCAAGTGCCCATTCATCGCGGCGTACATCAGGCGCCATCCCGCCTACCAGGACCTGGTCGTGGGCATCGACGAGCTGCGCCAGCGACGCAGCGCCGGCTGACCTTGAGGGCGGGTTAGTACCCGGGGCCTCCGCTGGCGCCGCTCTTCTGGCACGCGGCCAGGATGAGCGTCAGGACGAAAAACACGGCCGGTCCGAGTCGGATGGCAAGCAGGCGTACACGTTCAGCCATTGCCAACCCAGGGAGCAAGTTCCGGACCGGGGGCGGTCTAGGTCTGGGCGATCCGTGGGCGGCGCACCGTGGTCGAGCGCCGGGCCGCGCGCCTGCCGTGACCCAGCCGCTCGCGGTTGAGGCTGGTGCGCAGCGCATCGGCGATCTGGTTGGCGCCCGCCGGTCGCGCGAACAGGAATCCCTGGCCGAGCCGGCAACCCAGCTCCCTTAGGCGTTCGGTCTGCCCGGAGCGCTCGATCCCTTCCACGACGGTCTCCAGTCCCAGCGTGGCCGCCAGGCCGATGGCGGCCTCGATCACCGCGAGGTCGCTGGCCTTGGCGCTCATGCGCTGCACGAAGCTTCGGTCGATCTTCAGCACGTCGACGGGGAAGCGGCTCAGGTAGCCGAGCGACGAGAAGCCAGTTCCGAAGTCGTCGATCGCGATCCGGACCCCCATCTCGCGAATCGCCGAAAGCCGACCGATGACCGCTTCTGAGTCGTCGACCAGCACGCCCTCCGTCACCTCCAGGGTGAGCCGATAGCCGGGCAGCCCCGACTCGCGCAGGGCCGTGGCGACGTCGTCGACGATCGCCGCATCGTGGACCTGCTTCACGGACAGGTTGACGCTCAGTGTCAGCTCCGGAGACGCGAGGCCATGCTCGATCCACTCGGCGAGCTGCCGGCACGACTCGTCCATCACCCACCGGCCGATCTCCACGATCAGACCCGACTCCTCCGCGAGCGGGATGAACCGATCGGGCTCGAGCATCCCGCGCGTCGGATGATTCCAACGCAGCAGCGCCTCCAGGCCAACGATACGGTCGCTGTCGAGCGCCACGATGGGCTGGTACTCGATCACGAACTCGTGGGCCTCCAACGCCACGCGCAGGTCGTGCTCCAGCTCGAGCCGGGCGACCGCCGTGGTGTGCAGGCCGGGGTCGTAGCGCCGTAGACCGCTCTTGCCCTCCGCCTTGGCCTGGTACATGGCCAGGTCGGCGTTGCGCAGGAGCAGATCGCCATCATCGCCCGGGGAAGCCACCGCGTACCCAACGCTGGCTCGGACGAAGACCTCGGTCTCGCCGACCTGGAAGGCCGGCATGAGCGCCTTCGTGAGGCGACGTCCCAGGTCATTCGGATCCATCTCGGCGGGGATGTCCTCGGCGAGCACGGCGAATTCGTCGCCGCCAAGGCGCGCCACCGTGTCTATCGCCCGCACGGCCCCGCTCAGCCGTTGCCCGACCGCGGTGAGCAGCACGTCGCCCGCGGCGTGGCCAAGGCTGTCGTTGACCGTCTTGAAGTCATCCAGGTCGAGGAAGAAGACGGCGAGACGCTGACCATCGGTGACGCGCTGGAGTCGTGCCACGGCGTGCTCCAGGCGGTCCCGAAGGAGCGCCCGGTTCGAGAGGCCGGTGAGGGGATCCTCGAGGGCCTGGCGCCGCAACTGCTCCTCCATGGCGCGCTGCTCGGTCACGTCGCGGTAGGTCACCGCGATGCCGCCGATCGCCGGGTCGTTGGCGAGGTTCTTGCCGAACGCCACGATCCGGCGCCAGCCGCCATCCGCGTGGCGGACCCGCAGCTCGGTGTTGACCTCGGCGCCCGGCGCGCTCACCAGCTGCTGCATGTGCGTCCTGGCCAGGGAGGCGTCGTCTGAGTGGATGGAGGTCGTGGCATCGGTCCCCAGGCGTTCCTCCACCGGATAGCCCAGGACGCGCTCGACGGCCGGGCTCTCGTAGACGATGGTCCCGTTCAGGTCGAGGATGGAATAGACGTCGCTCGAATGCTGGACGAGGGCCCGGAAGCGGCGCTCGGCGCGAGCCTGCGAGCGTCGGACGAACCAGAGCAGACCGATGACCACGCCGCCGGCCACAATGACGGTGACGACCGAGTTGAAGGCCTTCCGGCTTGCGGCTTTCTGTGCGTCCGCGCGATAGGACCCCTGAGCAGCCGAGAGCGTGGTTTCCAGCAGGTCATGGACGGGGGCGATGGTCCCCTCCTCGAAGCGTGTCGCCTCAGCGATGGCTCCCGAAGAGAGCATGACGAGCTCCTGGTCGACGTCAGCGACGTAGGCGTCGAAGGCGACTACGATCCGCGACAGGCGGGGCTCGGTCGGGCTTTCAGACCGAAGCCTGACGAGCGCCTGCTTGGCGGCTGACCAGCTCTCGCGGAACCCGGTCATCATCTCGGCGTCGGTGCGACCCTCGGCGAGAGCGTGCCATTCCGCTCCGGCGAGTCGCTCGACGAGCACCTGGACCTGGTTGAGCTCCAGTTCGCGGCCTCGGGCGACGCGCTCGGAGTTGTCGAGGTACACGACGATGCCGGCCGCCAGGAGCGCGACGATGCACGCCATGGCCACCGCGATACCCGGATGGAACCGCCTTCGGGCGATCGCACGGCGTAGCGATCCGATCGTCGAACGGATTGGGGCCAGCAGGCGCATGTCGCCCGGACTCTAGCCGCCGTCAGGAGTCGACCGAATCGGCTCGAAGTCCCATTCCGTCGCCCCGAATGTCCCACCCGTAGCGGACGCTCGGCCCGCTCGCCGGGGCGTCCGGTCGAGGGCTAATACACCTCGGGAACAAAGGTCTGGTCGGTCATCGGGGGCCGGACATAGCCCTGGTCCGCCTGCCTCGGCGGTAGCTTGATGGCCTCGGGCGTGAGGTCGCGGTAGGGAATCAGGCTGAGGAGGTGCGTGATGCAATTGAGCCGGGCTCGTTTCTTGTCGTCTGCGTGCACCACGTACCAGGGTGCCTGCTTGATGTCGCAGTGCGCAAACATCTCGTCCTTGGCCTTCGAGTAGTCGAGCCACCGTGAGCGGGACTGCAGGTCCATAGGGCTGAGCTTCCAGCGCTTGGTTGGGTCGTTGATTC
>VBJP01000253.1 GCA_005880165.1 Chloroflexota bacterium
CGATCGCCAGCACGCGGTCCAGGAGTCGCAGCACGCATGCATCCTACGGGGCCGTCCTGAGCGTTGGCGGACGGCCGACGCATCGGCGACGTTGTGCGCGTGGCGATACTTGTGCCGATGTCGCGCGTCCCCTCAAGCCGACGCCTCGCCACCGTCCTCTTCCTGGACATCGTCGACTCGACGCGGATCGCCGCCGAGCTCGGCGACCGGCGCTGGCGTGAGCTCCTGGGCACCTTCAGGCAAATCGTCCGCACGCAACTCAAACGCCATCGAGGCCACGAGGAAGACACGGCCGGCGACGGGTTCTTCGCCACCTTCGCCCAGCCCGCAGACGGGGTGCGCGCAGCGGTGGCGATCGCGAGGGCCGTGCAGGAGATCGGCCTGGAGGTCCGATGCGGCCTGCATTTCGGCGAGTGCGAGACGATCGAGGGCCAGCTCGGGGGGATCGCCGTACACATCGGCTCCCGGATCATGTCCCTGGGAGGCGCGGCGCAGGTCCTGATCACCGGCACCGTCCGGGATCTCGCCACAGGCGCTGAAGTGGAGGTCGAGGACGCCGGCACGCACGAGCTGAAGGGTGTGCCGGGGAGCTGGCAGGTCTGGCGCGTCACCAAGCTCGAGGGCTCGCCCCTACCCGCGCCCCTGGACGCGGACCAGGCGCGTGAGATCAGGGCCGGCCACCAGGTATCCGCGAGGCGGAGCCGACGCCGACGCCTCGTCACGCTGGGTGCCGCGGTGCTCGGGTTGGCAGCGCTACTGGCGATCGCGGGAGTCCTGACCGGCAACCTGCTCGCGCCACCACCGGTCAACCTGGTGAAGATCGACGCCGACACGAATCTCGTCACATCCCGACTGAGCGATGGCTACGGCGACGAGCACCTGCCAAACGCGCTCTGGCTGGTGAACGGCGCGCTGTGGCAGGGGATCAACAAGGCCCCAAATGGCTTCGAAGGATTCGTCCGGCGCGACGTGCGCACCGGCGAGGTGATCCAGAAGTTCGAGCTGCACGCCGAGCCATCGGCCCTGGCCATCGGATTCGGTTCCATCTGGTTTGGCGGCCTCAAGGGACCTGACTCGGTCCAGCAATGGGACCCCGTGACTGGCCGCGTCCTCAAGACCTTCACCGTGAACGGGTCCATCCGCTCCATGGATGCCGGGACCGATGCGCTGTGGGTCCTGGGCGCGGACGGGGCGCTCTTCAAGGTCGATCCGATCACCCGCGGGGTCGTCAAGACCTTCGACTCGCAGACCAACATGCCTGGCGCGGTCGTCGCCCTGGGCGACAAGATCTGGGTCTGCGACTGCGAGGAGCATCGGCTCGTGGAGTTCGACCCGGCGTCGGACAGGGTGTCGCGGACGCTCACCTTCGCGCAGGCCGGGTTCCTGGTCGGCCTCTCCGACACCGCGGGCGCCACGACCCTCTGGCTGCTGGACTTCGAGGCCGCGACTCTGACCCCCATTGACGCGACGACCGGGACCGCCGGCCAGCCCATCGGGATCGGGGCCAATCTGCACGGCGCGACCGTCGCGTTCGGCGCGGTGTGGGTGGTCGCCGGTGACAAGGTCCTGCGCGTCGACGGGAATGGTCCCAAGATCTCGAAGACGATCCCAATGCCGGCGGGTTTCTCGGCGGGCAGCATCGCCGCGGATCCAGAGACGCACTCCCTCTGGGTCGCCGACTGCGGCTGTCCTATCCAATAGCTTTCGGGGTACGACGGCGTCAGCCGTTGTGCGAAACGCCGACGACGTGCCCCTCCGGATGGGCGAACAGCCCAAATGACCACGCGCTACCATCCGCGCCGTGACCGACGCAACGCGAGGAACCGACTACTCCCTGGCCGAGGCCGCGCGGCGCGCGGGCGTGGACGAGACGTTCGTCGATCGGCTCACGGGCCTGGGGGTGATCGATGCACCCAACAAACGCCTCACGGCCGCCGACATCCGCCGCGTCCAGCTCAGCCAGACGCTCGAGAACGCCGGAATACCGCTGGACGGCATGGCGGGGATGATGCGTCGCGGAGAGCTCTCCATGTCGTTCCTGGATACGCCGACCTACGAGCGCTTCTCCGCGCTCAGCGATTTGACATTCGCGGAGCTTGCCGAGCGCAAGGGTATTCCGCTGGATCTGCTGATGATCGTTCGGGAGGCGACTGGCTCGGCTGCTCCGCAACCAACAGACTTCGTCCGGGAGGATGAGCTCGAGATTGTGCCCTTCCTCGAATTGCAGCTTAGCCTTGGATTCCGGCCTCAAGCCGTCGAACGGCTGCTACGGGTCACCGGCGACAACCTCCGCCGCATTGCGCTCCAGGAGGCGGATTGGTGGTACGGCGAGGTCATGGGGCCGCGCATGGCCCAAGGCATGAGCATGTCTGACGCCGCGAACAGCACCGAGCCATTCAACGAGGAGCTGACCGCCCGAGCCGAGAAGGCGCTGCTGGCGACATGGCATGCCAACCAGTCCTACGCGTGGACGAACAACATCATCAGCGGCTTCGAACAGACGCTCGTCCAAGCTGGCCTGTACACCAAGCTGGAGCGACCGCCGGCCATGTGCTTCCTCGACATCACCGGCTACACACGCCTGACTCAGGAGCGTGGCGACGCAGCGGCCGCCGATATGGCGGGGCAGCTCAGCCGCCTGGTGCAGCGAACGTCGGTCCGCTAGGCGGGGAAGGCCGTCAAGTGGCTGGGCGACGGGGTGATGTTCTACTTCAGCGATCCGGGACCCGGCGTGGTTGCCGCCCTCGACATGCTCGAAGGCGTGACCGATGCCGGCCTTCCACCGGCGCACG
>VBJP01000254.1 GCA_005880165.1 Chloroflexota bacterium
CGATGCAGCCGCAGGTGGCGTTCCTGGGGCAGGCTGGGGGGAACGGCGAAGACGATCTCGGAGGTCGGCACCCGCACGCGAACGGCGCCGGCTCCGGGCTCCTGCAGCTCGGGGCGGGGCTCAGCCAGTCCGGTCTGGACGGCGCCAACCAGCTCGACCTCGTTGGACTTGTTGATCCAGTCGCTGGTTCGCTCCCCCTCGGGCGCGATCCAGCCGATCAACCGCCTCGTCGCGGTGTAGACCTCGAGCTCAGCGAGCACAGGCCAGACGGGCGCGTCGGTGTCCGGTTTCGGTGATGCACGACCCTTGCCGCGCGCCCATGCGAGCGTCATCTGGAGTCGAGCCTCGTCTCTTGGGCCTGCGCCCGGGACCCAGTGCCCCATGGGTGAACGGGCCCTGGCGCGTTACGGCCCACTACCCAACAGTACGAATGGGGTAGGCGCGCCCTCAGTCGTGCGCGGTCGGAGGGCGAAGGGAGCCGAACCCGGCGGCCTGCTCGTAGGCGTCCGCGATGCGCAGGACCGTCGCCTCGTCGAACGCGCGTCCGATTACCTGGAGCCCCACCGGCAGCCCGTCCGACAGGCCGCACGGCGCGCTGACGCCAGGCAGCCCGGCGATGTTGACGGGCAAGGTGCACGCGTCGTTCAGGTACATCAGCAGCGGGTCCTGGGTCTTGGCCCCAATCTCGAACGCGACGCTCGGGGAGGTGGGCGCAATCAGCGCGTCCACGCCCTCCAGGACGTCGTCGAACTCCGCCTTGATCAGGGTCCGGACCTGCTGGGCCTTCAGGTAGTACGCATCGTAGTAGCCCGCGGAGAGCGCGTACGTGCCGAGCATGATGCGCCGCTTCACCTCCGGCCCGAAGCCCTGCCCTCGCGAGCGCAGGTAGTTGGTCAGCAGGTCGTCGTCACCAGCGGAGTACCCGTACTTCACCCCGTCGTAGCGGGCGAGGTTCGCGCTCGCCTCGGCCGGGGCGATGATGTAGTAGGTCGCCAGGCCCTTGTCGGTGGATGGCAGAGAGACCTCCACGATCTCGGCACCGAGCTCCTCCAGCAGGTCGATCGCCGCCCGAACGGCCTTCTCCACGCCCGGCTCCATGCCCGCCACGAAATACTCGCGCGGCACACCGAGCCGCAGGTCGCGAACGTGGCCCTTGAGGGCCTCGGCGTAATTCGGGACCGGCGTGTCGACGCTCGTCGAGTCACGCGGCTCGTGCCCGGCCACCGCGCCAAGGACGAGCGCCACGTCGCGCACGCTTCGCGCGAAGGGGCCGCACTGGTCGAGGCTGCTGGCGAAGGCGACCATCCCGTATCGGCTCACCCTGCCGTAGGTGGGCTTGAGACCGATGATTCCCGACAGGCTGGCCGGCTGCCGGATGGAGCCGCCGGTATCGGTCCCGAGGGCGAAGAAGGCCTCGCCGGCGGCAACCGCCGCAGCGGAGCCTCCGGAGGAGCCGCCTGGGACGGTGGACTCGTCCCAGGGGTTGTGAACCGCGCCGAAGGCCGAGTTCTCGTTCGAGGAGCCCATGGCGAACTCGTCGCAGTTGGTCTTGCCGAGCAGGATGGCTCCGGCGGCGCGCAACCGGTCCTCGGCGGACGAGGCGTACGGCGAGCGGTAGCCATCCAGGATCTTCGAACCAGCCGTGGTTGGCAGGCCGCCGGGGAGCGGCTGGCCGGCCTCGTCGAGGGCCTTGGTCACGAAGATGTCCTTGAGCGCGTATGGAATGCCGAGGAGCGGACGCTCATCGCCGGCCGCGAGCGCACGGTCCGCGTCGCGGGCCGCCTCGAGTGCGGCCTCGTCGCCCACCGCCAGGAACGTGTTCAGCCGCTCCCCGTCGCGCGCGATGCGCTCCAGGCAGGCGCGCACCAGCTCGACCGAGCTGAGCTTGCGGGCTCGCAGGAGGTCGGAGACCTCGCCAATGGTGCGGTCCGCCAACGGCAGCGCCGGCGCTTCGGAGGCGGGCGGAGAGGTCGCCATCGGTCCTTTAGCGGCCTTCCTCGAGGACCACCGGCACCCGCAGGTGGCCGCCTTCGCGAAGCGGGGCGTTGGCCAGCGCAGCCTCACGGCTGATGCCGTCGCGTGGCACGTCCTCGCGCATCACGTTCTCGAGCGGGATGACCTGGGCGGTGGGGCCGACCGCGGAGGTGTCGACGTCCTGGAGCGCAGCGATCGCCTCGAGGATGTGGTTCAGCTGGCTGACCATGCGCTCGATCTCCTCCTCGGTCAGGCCGAGGCGGGCGAGGGCGGCGACGTGCTCGACGTCGGCGCGGGTGATCATGGACCGATGCTAGCAGGCGCGGCTTCCCAGCCTGCCGTGAAAGAATCTGGGGGAATGGTCGAGCAGGCAGAGGTCGGGCGCGTCACCTCGTTCGCCTTCGGTGGCGGGCGGATCGAGGCGTTCCAGATCCCCGGCGGAAGCGGAGTGCCGCTGCTGGTGCTGGGCGGTGTCGAGCTCGGGTTCCGGCCGCTGGCAGGCATGGAGCAAGTTCTGCAGCGGCGCTGGGAGCGGCGTGCCGTGCACCGGCCGGTGACGGTGCTCGGCAGGCCCATCGCAGTCGAGGGGGAGGAGACCGGCCGGCTGCTGAACCCTCCGGTGATCGCCGAGATCGTGTCCGGCGCCATCCACCACCTTGGGCTCGCGCCGCCGGTTGGTCCGGTTGCGATCGAGGCCGAGTCCGGCGGAGGTCGCATCTCATTGTGGCTGACGATCCTGCATCCCGACCTGGTCTCGCGTCTGGTCCTGGCCTCGGTGGCATCGGAGACGCCGCCAGGCAGCCAAATGGCGACGCGCATGGCGCGCTGGATCGAGCTGGCCGAGGCGCAGGACTGGGGCCGCCTGTTCGCGGGCTTCGCGGCCCAGATGCAGCCCGCCGGCGACTCCCTCGGCGACTCCCCCGGCGACTCCCCCGGCGACTCCCCCCGAAGCGAGGACACGTTCTCCGCGGCCGCCAGGCTGCAGCCCAGGCCCAGCACACCCGAACGCTTCATCGCCGAGCTCAGGTCGACGCTCGACCCGTTGTCGTTCGTGACCTCTCGATTGGGAGAGATTCGGGTGCCGACCCTCGTACTGGCAGGGGGCAAGGACCAGGTGGTTCCGCCGGAGCGAACGCGGCAGGTAGCGGAGTCGATCCCGGGGGCACGCTTCGAGCTCGACCCTGACTCCGGCCATACCGTCCGCTCATCGTTCCGCGGGTATGACGAGCTGGTGGAGGCATTCCTGGAAGAGGGTGATTAAGGAGGACTTCCGGTGGAACACATCGCGGAGGCGATCAAACAGGCACAGGCATACCTGCGGGAACATCCGGCTGAGGCGCGCTATCCGGACTCGGAGGCCACAGCGGTCATCGCGGATGGCTTGCGCTGGATGGTCAGCGGTCCGAACGGCGCGTCG
>VBJP01000255.1 GCA_005880165.1 Chloroflexota bacterium
CGTCACGGATCATCACGCTGGTCTTGATGTACGAACCGGTCACGTCCGCAGACGTTCGGTCGAGCACCTCGTAGTCGTGACCGGTCACGGTGCGCAGAGCACGCGGCAGCGTCTCGACCAGGTACGCCGGATCGGGGTTTTCGTCGAGCGCGATGTCGAGCGCTTCGAGCACCTGCTCGTCTGGCAGGTTGCGAGGCAGCGGCAGGCTGATGTGCGCCATCCGGGGGTCCCGGCTCGGTCCACGCAGGGTGCGAACGAAGGACTTCAGCATCGGCAGCCGATTGTAGCGTTGGCCGATTCGGTGCGAGCCGGCAGCCCTTCACCGGGGTCCGCAGCGGGCTTGGGGGAACCAGGGCCGGTCACGGGAACCCCAGCGGACTGTTGTTATACTCGGTGGCCCGTGATGAGGTCCACCTCAGCCTCGCGTGGGTCCCGGATGACGGTTCAGGCGGCCGGATTGTCGGCCCCACAACCCAAGGAGAGCGCCTCTCATCGTGCGTGTCCGTAAGGCCGTCCTGCCCGCCGCAGGGTTCGGCACTCGCTTCCTGCCGGCCTCCAAGGCGATCCCCAAGGAGATGATGCCGCTGGTCGACCGGCCCATCATCCAGTACTCGGTCGAAGAGGCGGTATCGGCGGGGATCGAGCAGATCATCATCGTCATCGCCAGCGGACGCAGCGCCATCGAGGATCACTTCGACTCCGACCCCGCCCTGGAGCGCTGGCTCGAGGAGCGTGGCAACATCGAGCTGCTGCGAGTGGTGCGACGCATCAGCGAGATCGGCACCATCGCGTTCGTCCACCAGAAGGAGCAGCTGGGCTTGGGCCACGCGGTGCTGATGGCCAAGGAGCTGGTGGGCGACGAGCCGTTCGCGGTGCTGTTGAGCGACGACGTGATCGTGAACCCGGGAGGGAAGCCGGTCACCGGCCAGCTGATCGAGACCTACCAGGCGCATCGCGGATCGGTGATCGCCCTGCAGCGCGTCGATCGGCGCGACGTGAGCCGATACGGGGTCGTGGCCCCTCGTCACGAAGAGGGACCGCTGGTCGAGATCGGAGACCTGGTCGAGAAACCGGCGGTCGAGGACGCGCCATCGGACCTGGCCGTGCTGGGGCGCTACGTCCTCAGCCCCAAGATCTTCGACTTCCTCGAGAGCACGCCGCGTGGCGCCGGCGGCGAGATCCAGCTGACCGATGCGATCCGCGACCTCAGCCACGAGCAGCCGGTCTTTGGGTACCAGTTCTCGGGAGTTCGCTACGACGCTGGAACGCGCATCGGCTGGCTGCAGGCGAACATCGCCATGGCGCTTGAGTCGGACGACGCCGATGAGCTGCGTGCCTTCGTCCGCGGACTCGATCTGCGAGACTGAAACGGCTGGCAGAGCCGGGCCGTCCACCGACGGACGGGATGCGGAGGGCGTGAGCGCGTGGAGATGATCGGCCGGGAGATCGGCGGACGCTACCGGCTGACCGCGCCGCTCGGCGAGGGCGGGATGTCGACGCTGTGGCGGGCGGTCGACCAGCAGCTCGACCGCGAGGTGGCGGTCAAGATCCTGCGACCGCAGTACTCCGCTGACCCAGGCTTCGCGGCCCGCTTCCGCCAGGAGGCACGCGCCGTCGCCTCCCTGGCGCATCCCAACATCGTCTCCGTCCACGACTACGGGACCGATCCGGACGGCACCACCCAATACATCGTCATGCAGCTCGTGGAGGGTCGCGACCTGGCCGCCATCCTCCACGACCGCGGCCGGATCAGCAGCGACGACGCCGTGGAGGTGGCGATTGCGGTCGCGTCGGCCCTGGAGGCCGCGCACCGGCGCGGCATCGTCCACCGCGACGTGAAGCCGGGCAACATCCTGATCACCGACGACGGCGACGTGAAGGTCACCGACTTCGGCATCGCCCGCGCCGTGTCGGAGGCGTCGATGACCGTGACCGGCACGACGTTGGGGAGCGTCCACTACTTCAGCCCGGAGCAGGCGCGCGGGGACGAGGTGACGGGCCGGAGTGACGTCTACGCGCTGGGCATCGTGCTCTACGAGATGCTCACCGGCCATCGGCCGTTCGAGGGCGACTCTGCCGCCGGGGTGGCGCTCAAGCGGCTGACGGAGAATCCTCCGCGACCGATGGTGGCCGGCCAGCCGCTGCCTCCCGGACTCGAGGCGATCCTGCGCCGCGCGCTGGAGCGCGAGCCGGACAAGCGCTTCCCGGACGCGGGGTCGTTCGCCGAGGCGCTCCGAGCCTGGCGCAAGGACCCGAGCGCGGTGCCCGCCGGACTGGTTGGCGCGGTCCCGGTGCCGGCGCCACTGCCGGCCGCGGGCGAGCCGACGGTCTACGTGCCTCCGCCGGTCGCGCGACCCTCGGACCGGGCCCCGTATGCAGGGCCGCCGCGCCAGCAGGCGCGACGCGTTGAGCGGCGCGAGGGCCAGCCCTGGTGGATCTGGCTGCTGGCGCTGCTCGCCGTCCTGTTGCTTGGGATCATCGGCTTTCTGGGTGCCCAGATCCTGACCGCCCTCAACCCGGGGACATCGCCCTCGCCATCCGTCCAGACCTTCGCTCTCCCGAACTGGGTGGGGCAGCCAATCGCCCAGGTGCGATCTGACGCCGACCGGCGCGGACTGCACCTGAACGAGGATCCAACGAATTCCGACAGCGTCCCTGCCAACCAAGTCATCAGCACCGATCCAGCTGCCGGCTCTCCAGTGTCGCGCGGAGATACCGTAACCGTCGTCTTCAGCAAGGGGGCGGCGAAGGTCGCAGTCCCGCGACTGGTCGGACAGACGCGCGACGAGGCGTCGAACACGCTGAGGCAGGCTGGCCTCCAGCTGGGCAGCGTGAGCTCAAAGTTCTCGGATGCCGACACTGGAACGGTGATCAGCTCCAGCCCGGCCGAGGGCACCGCGGTCGACAAGGGAACACAAGTCGACATCGTGCTGTCAAAGGGGCCGCAGCCGACTCCGACACCCTCGCCGACGCCGGTGCCGACACCAACGGCCACGCCGAGCCCAACCCCGACGCCGAGCTCACCGCTGCCCATTCCTGGGTAGCCGTCGCGCGGGCGCACCGGCATCGGTCCTGCGCCCAAACGAGTGCTAGCATG
>VBJP01000256.1 GCA_005880165.1 Chloroflexota bacterium
GCTTTGCCTCCGGCAGATCGGTCGCGTAGTAGAGCCAGCCACCCCCCTCCTTGACGTCGATGACCATGGCGTTGGCCTCGGTGCGCGCGATGGTGCCGAGCATCTGGTCGAGATGGCCGGCCCCCTCGAAGACCGATGACGGCGCGTATAGCGCTCGGGCCTGGAATGGCTGCATGGTCACGTCCTGCGTCGCCTTTCCGAGCAGCGGCAGCAGGCCCAGGCGGTAGCCGGCGAGCTTGATCACCAGGGTGCCCTTGCTCGGCACTCCACCCAACCGATAGCGACCCTGGGCATCGGTGCGCACCAGCGTCGGCTGGCCGTCCACGTAGACTTTGGCGCCCGCCAGCGGTTTCCCCGCGGCACCGGTCACGCGGCCGACGATCACGTTGGGGCGCAGCGCGACAGTGAGGTCTCCATCGGCCGGGACCGATGCGGTGGCGGCGGCGTGATCATCGGCGGCGATGGTGAGCGTAGCGCCACGCAGGGCGCTGATGCGCGCCGTTCCGTCGGCAGTCGTAACGGCGGGTGACTGAGCGCCGGCGATCCGCGCGCCAGCCAACGGCCGTTGCCCGTTCGTCTCGACCACGCGCACGACGAGCTGCCGCGGCTGCTCGGGCGTTGGGGAGGAGACGAACGGCAGGCTGGGCGGACCGCCGCACGCGGCCAGCAAGCCCACCAGGATCAGGGGCGGGACGATGCCGCGGCGGGCGCCGTGGCGCGTCACATCGTTCACGACCGGGCCGCCGCTTGATCGATGGCCGACCCGGCTCCGGAGTGCGCGGCCTCGCGCAGCTCGTCCACGATCGGGCGGAGGTCGCCAGGGCCTCGGTACAGGCCAGAGCCCACGACCATCACGTCGCCACCCGACCCGTAGGCCGCCCCGATGGTGTCCTCCTTCACACCTCCGTCGACGCCGATCGGGAGGTCCAGGTTGCGTCGCTCGGCCTCGGCGCGCAGTGCACGGAGCTTCGGAAGCACCTCGACCAGGAACTCCTGGCCGCCGAACCCAGGGCGGACGGTCATCACCAGCAGCAGGTCGATCTCGTCCATGTAGGGGTGAGCCGTCTCACCGGCCGTCTCGGGGTTGAGCGCCAGCCCGGCGCTGCAGCCGGCCCGGTGAATCCGCTCGACCAGCTCGTGCGGGTCGCCGTGCGCCTCGATGTGGAAAACGATCAAGTCACTGCCGGCATTGGCGAATGCTTCGACGTAGCGGAGCGGCTCGCTGATCATCAGGTGACTGTGAAAGGGCAGCGTCGAATCCGCGCGCACCGCTTCCACGACCACGGGGCCCAGGCTGATGTTCGGGACGAAGTGGCCGTCCATCACGTCCAGGTGGATCGAATCCACACCGCCCTCCGTCGCTCGTCGTACTTCACTCCCGAGCTGCGCGAAGTCGGCGTTGAGGATGCTGGCGCTGATCTGCGGCGGCCGTTTGGCAGGCGGCGTCATGCCGCGCCCGCTGCGACGGGCTTGACGGCGGGTGTCGCCCGTCCCGTCAGTCGCCGGCCCGCGAGCTGGGCGTGGAGCTGCCCGCACGCCGCCTCGATTTCCCGTCCGCGCGTGTCGCGCACCGTTACCGGCACGCTGGCGCTCCTCAGGACATCTCGGAAGGCACGGATCCGTTCCGGCGCCGAACCGCTCCACTGTGATCCTGGGGTCGGATTCAGCGGAATGAGGTTCACGTGGCTCAGCCAGCCCCGCGCCAGCGCGGCGAGCCGCGCCGCGAGCTCCGGGGTGTCATTGAGCTCGGCGATCATCACGTACTCGAGACTCACGCGTCGCCCGGTTGCCTCCGCGAAGCGTCGGCCTGCGGCGACCACCTCGTCGATCGGCCACTTGCGGTTGATGGGGACGAGCTCGTCGCGAAGCTCGTCCTCGGCGGCGTGCAGGCTGATCGCCAGGTTCACCTGCGGCAGCTCCTCGATCATGCGCTCGACGCCCGGCACGACTCCCGACGTGCTGACGGTGATGTGGCGCGCTCCGATGCCGAGCCGATCCGGGTCGTTCAGCAGCCGCACCGCGGTGAACACCGGCCCGAGGTTGTTGAGCGGTTCGCCCATGCCCATGAAGACGATGTTGTAATGACCATCGCCCGCGCCCGGCCGCCAGTCGGGACCGAGTGCCAGCCATGGCGTGCGGTGCCAGTGCAGCACCTGGTCGACGATCTCCCCTGCA
>VBJP01000266.1 GCA_005880165.1 Chloroflexota bacterium
CAGCGAGGTGAAGGTCGCGCGCCCCGCCATCCTGGCGGTCGATGGTGGGAACTCCAAAACCGACCTTGCGCTGGTGTCTGCGGGCGGTGAGCTCCGAGCGCTCGTTCACGGACCAACCGTGTCGCATCAGCAGGTGGGCATGCAGGCCGGTGTTGCGCGGCTGGAGGAGCTGGCGGTGCGTGCGGCACGCGATGCGCGGCTGGACTCGAGCTCCCGGCCCCTCGCGGATCTCGCGGTCCTGTGCCTGGCCGGCGCGGACTTTCCCAGCGACGTGCGGGCGCTGGCAGGCACCGTGCGGCCGCTGAAGCTCGCCCGGGAGGTCGTGATCCGTAATGACGGGTTCGCTGGCCTTCGCACCGGCACAAACCGGGCCTGGGGGGTCGCGGTCATCGCCGGCTCGGGGATCAACTGCGTGGGTATCGCGCCAGATGGACGGATGGCCAGCTTCCCAGCCGTAGGCGACGTTGCCGGCGACTGGGGCGGCGGCGAAGGGGTCGGCAAGGAAGCCCTTGCGGCGGCGATCCGCGGGCGCGACGGCCGGGGTGCGCATTCTCGGCTCGAAGAGCTCGTGCCGCGGCATTTTGGCTATCGGCGGCCAATCAACCTGACCTACGCCCTGTACCGAGGCCGCGTCCCTGATTCCCGCCTGCGCGAGCTCGCGCCGCTCCTCTTCGACGCGGCGGGGTATGGCGATCCGGTCGCGCGCGCCATCGTGGACCGACTGGCTGACGAAGTGGCCGGCATGGCGATCGCCATGATCAGGAGGCTGCGGCTCGTCCGCCTGGACGTGGACGTGGTGTTGGCCGGTGGCATCATGCGCAATCGCGACCGCCCCTTTTATGAGCGGATCGAGAGAGCCGTCCGCAACACTGCGCGGCGAGCGACCATCCGCCGGGTCGCGCAGCGCCCCGTGCTCGGCGCCGCGCTGCTCGGTCTCGACCGGCTGGCCGGCGAGAATCATGACGCCGCCGAGACGCGACTGCGGGCAGTGTTCGGCGCCTAGTCCTCTCGGCGGCTCCAGTCCTGGCCCGATATCACGTACCAGGCGACCGGGATGTCGCGCCAGCTCGTCTCGCCCTCGCGATGCAACCCAAGCTTCTCCATCACGCGCTGCGAAGCGAGGTTCTGGCGATGCGCGATGCTGATGATTCGCTGCATCCGCTTGGTCTCGAAGCCAAAGCGCAGAGCTGCCGCACCGCCCTCCGTGGCGAGTCCCCGGCCCCAGGT
>VBJP01000267.1 GCA_005880165.1 Chloroflexota bacterium
GAGTAGATCGCCGCCATTCGCTCCGCGTCACCCGCGCGCCAACCACGCAATCGAAGCCGTGGCGTCTCGATCTCCGGTATCTCCACCTGCCTAGACCGATGTTGACGCCATCAGCGCGGCGTGCACGCCTTGCGCAGCCACGGCCGCCTGGCCGATCGGCACCTCCGACCACACGACTCTCAGCCCGCCCTCGTCGAACGAGCCCTCGGCGCTCGCCGGCAGCGGCAGGATCTCGGGCATCCGCTCGGCGGGGCCGACCAGGCTGATCCGCGCGATCCGCTCCTTGCGATCCACGGCGAGCATCATCGGTCCCGGATCGCCGCCTGTGCGCGACAGGTTCGGCTGAACCTCGGTCATCGGCTGGTTCGCGTCCAGCGCGCGCACGACCAGGCGGAGCTTGCCCCGGCGCGCCCTGCGCACGGCCACGGGGTGGACGACTTCGGAACCGAGCTCGGCCAGCAGCTCCAGCTGGAGCGCATCGACCGCCGGCAGGAAGCGCGCCGCCGGGACCAGGTGCGGGTCCGCCTCCATGACGCCACCGGTGTCCTTGAACAGCTCGCAGCGATCTGCGCGCAGCGCGACCGCGAGCACGACCGCGGAGAGATCGGTGCCACCCCTGCCGAGGGTGGTGAGCTCGCCGTGGCTGCCAATCCCCTGGAAGCCGGCGACGACGGGTACGAGCTCCTCGGCAAGGGCGGTGCGCAGCGGCCGCGAGTAGACGCGACGCACCTCGGCGCCCAGGTGGGCGGCGGCGGTGCGGATGCCCGCCTCCGCGCCCGAAAATGATCGGGCCCGGATCCCGCGTGCCTGGAGTCCCAGGGCGAAGAGCGCGGCCGAGAGCGCCTCGCCGGTCGCCAGGGCGCGGTCCGTTTCGCGCGCCAGCGGAGAGTCGGGTGCGTGGCGCGGCTCGCGGAGAGCTCGCTCGCCGTCGGGGAGCAGCACCCTTGCGGAGGACAGGATCGTGTCGGTCACGCCCTCGAAGGCGCTCACCACGACGACCGGCCGCAGACCCGCCCTCCGCTGCTCGGCGACCACCAGCACGGCGGCGGCGATGTCGTCCGGGCGGCGCAGGACCGAACCCCCGAACTTGTCGACCACGATCGGGGCGAGGGAGGGCTGGCGGGATGGCGGCATCGGGCTGAAACGGTAGCGCACCACAACCTGGCGACGGGACGGCCCGTCCCGTCCCCCACCGCAGGCTGCTAGGCTCGCCGGTCAATGGAGGTGGCCGTTCGTGACCTCGCTCCGCTGCGGGCGGCGATCCTCGAGTGGTATGCCCGCGAGCGCCGCAACCTGCCATGGCGCGGCACCCACAATCCGTACGCCGTGCTCGTCAGCGAGGTGATGCTGCAGCAGACCCAGGCGAGCAGGGTGGCGCTGCGCTATCCGCGATTCGTGGCCCGCTTCCCTGACGTGACCGCACTCGCATCCGCCTCGGAGGCGGAGGTCCTCGCCGAGTGGTCCGGGCTCGGCTATAACCGGCGGGCCCTTGCGCTCCGCCGCGCCGCAGTCGCCGTGGCGACCTCCGGCTGGCCGTCTAACCTCCGGACTCTCCAGGACCTCCCTGGGGTTGGGGCCTACACCGCCCGAGCCATCGGGTCCCTCGCATTTGGCTGGCCGGTAGGGGTGGTCGATACAAACGTTCGCCGCTGGCTGGTTCGCCGCCTTGGGCTCGATCCCCGGTCTCCCGCAGGCGCCAGCGGTGCGCTTCAGCAGGTGTCCGATGCTCTGGCGCGCGCTGGCGGCAGGCGGCTGCGGCCGGCGGATGTCGCCAGCTGGACCCATGCATCGATGGAGCTGGGAGCGGTCGTGTGCCGCGCTCTGCGGCCAGCGTGCGACGCCTGCCCTATCGCCCGTGGCTGTCCTGCGCGAGGTCGGGCCGCGCCGATGCCGGCCGCGCAGCAGGGCAAGTTCCGAGGATCCCGGCGAGCGTATCGGGGAGCCATCCTTCGGGCCCTGGCGGCTGCGTCGGAGCACGCCCTGCGGCGCTCCGACGTTCCCAGCGCGATGACCAGCTACGGCTCGGTGGGCGGACTGGCCGGCGCCTTCGATCCCCAGCAGGTCCAAGTCGCAATCGAGGGCCTCGAGCGTGACGGACTCGTGCACGCCGACGGTCAAACGCTGAGGCTCGGCCCGAAGGAGACGGCGGCTACAATCGCCAAATGACCGCCAAAGGGCAGGGCGCATCTCTCCAGGAGGAGCTGGACGCCGACGTTCCCGGCCTTGCCGTCAAGGTCGGCGACCCCATCCCATCTGTCGGGCTGCGCGCCAGCGATGGGTACCTCCTGAACCTGCGCAGCTTCGTCGGGAAGCAGCCGGTCGCCTTCCTGTTCTTTGCCGCACCCACCGCAAGCGGAACGCAGGCACGCCGCGGAACTCGGCTCGCCGAGTCGCTGGCCGGAGGGGCGCGCCGGCTGGCCAGTGCGGGCGTCGCCGCGATTGGGGTGACCTGCGACAACGAGCGCCAACAGACCGATTGGATCGGTGAGCACCGCTGGCCGTACCTGCTGTTCAGCGACGAGCGACGCTCGGCGGTCGAGCGGTTGGGCATTCCGCTGGCCGCGAGCGGTCGTAACTACAACGTGGCTCGCCCGGTCCTCCTGATCGTGGGTCGGGACGGCCTGCTGGACGCCATCATCCTGGACCCCGCGCCCGAGTACGTGGTCGACATCGTGCTGGCGGCGGTGCGGCGCGCGGAGGGCCGTGACCCGGATCTCGCTGAGCCAAGATCGCCCGGCACGGAGCCACCATCGGCCCGAGAGACCGCGGAGCAGCCCACCAGCGCCAGCTCCTGACGCTCGAGTGCTCGCGGTCCGCCTCCAAGCGCCCGGCGAGCCGCTCGTCCTCGAGGAGGTCCCCGTCCCCAAGCCCAGCGGCACG
>VBJP01000264.1 GCA_005880165.1 Chloroflexota bacterium
CGATCCAGGCACGTGCCCTGCGGAGGTCCGATCGGGAGAGCGCCACCCGCCGCACGCCGATGTCGAGCGGGATGAGGATGATCGCCAGGACGAGCAGCCAGGGCCAGATTGGGGTAGGGAAGGCATCGGCGCGAATGTCGTGGCGCCAGACGTCCGCCAGCGATTGCGTGCTGAGCTGACGCCCCGAACCGGCACGCGCGTAGCCGGCCAGCGCCTCACGGTCGATTCCCAGCCTCCGGTATTCCTCTGCGGCCGGGCTGACGAGGCCGAGTGTGCGGCTCGCGGATGAGGCCCCCGGGCGTGTCTGGGCCACGCGCGCCAGGTAGGCTCCCTGCTGGTCTGCACCTAGCGAGCCGGCGTAGTGACCCGGACCGATCTGCTGCAGGGTCGTCTGCAACGGGGTGAGGTCGGGTGCCACAAGCCGGACCACGGTCTGGAAGAAGTTCCGCGGGGTGCCCTCGTCGTCGAGAGAGGTCACCTCGACGCCGAGCTCCCCGTTGCGGCCGGACGTGAAGCGCACGTCGATGCCCTGCTCGTCCTGTGCCGGCAGAACCCAGCCCACCAGCTGGGCGGTGAGCGTGCCGAATTCTGGCGTGCCGATCCACTGCCCGGCCCACTGCTGACGCGCGTCGCTCGTCCAGGCCACGGCCCGACCCAGCCCGTACTGCCACTGCGCCAGCAGCGGATCCTGGCGCCCGGTGAGCAGCGCGACGGTCGCCGTTCCCTTTGCGGTGGTGGCGTTGTAGCCGAGCAGTATCGGCAAGCGGCCCGCGTTCAGGCCCCGCAGGATCTCCGATGGCGCCGAAGGCACCGGCTGGAAGCGCTCCTCGACGATGCGCTCGCCCGCGGTCTGGATGGTTTCCTTGAGGAAGATGTCCGGAATCTTGGTCGCGTCGGCCGCGTCGTAGTACCGCCCACCCGATTCCTGGGCGAGTGTCCGCAGGATGTGCGCCGATCCGCCACCTGTCCCGATCGTGGAGAGGGTGATGCCGGCCTTCTTCAGGTCAGCCAGGAACTGGTCGTATGCCCCCGACTGGCTCCAGCCGTCGGTGATCAGGATGATGTGGCGCAGCTTGGCCGGGTTCTTGAGCAGGTCGTCGTACGCGGCCTTGAGGCCGGCGTAGATGTTGGTCTGTCCGTCCGCCGTGAACCCCAGCGAGCTCTGCAATCCGTTCAGATTGATGGGTCCGGTGTGCACCGCCCAGTGCGCGCTGCTGTCGAAGGCGACGACGCCGAGCTGATCGGAGGGCGCGAGCGCCTCAGCGGCTCGCAGGATCGCCTCCTTCGCGATGTCCACCTTCTCGAAGCCGCGCTGGCCGCTCTGCGCGGTGCCGCGGTTGTCGCTGGTGCAGTGGCAGTCGGCCATGCTGCCGCTCTTGTCGACGACCGCCACCAGCGCGACGTCCGGATTGCGGGTCTTGTCGCGTACGGTCATGTACACCGGCAACGTCTGCTCGATTGGCGTGTTCAGGTACCCACCCGCCCCGTAGGCATGCTTCCCGCCCAGCATCACCAGGCCCTTCCCGAGGTCGCGAACGTAGACCTGCAGCGAGGCCATGGTGGCTGGACCGAGATCACCCGCCGAGACGTTGTCGAGCACCACCGCGTCGTAGCCGGCGAGGGCCGCCAGCGAGGAGGGCACCCCCGTCCGGGCGACCAAGGTCACCTGTTGACGCGACGTGCGCAGGGAGGCGACCAGGTCCGCGGCGCGCGCCGGATCGTCGGTGGCGAGGAGGATCTGCGGTTCGCCACTGACCAGGACGTACGCGTCGGCGGCGTTGTTCTGGCTGAAGTGGTCGACGCGCGGCTCCAGGATCGCGCGGAAGACGTGGAACCCGGGTGTCGAGGTCTTCACGGTGAAGGTCACCTCCTTCGATCCTGGCACCAGGGCGATACTCCGCGTGGCGACGGTCTCACCGTCGGCCAGCAGGCGCAGCGTGGCGGTCGTCGTCACCGTGCTGCGCAGGCGCGCGGTCAGCGCGATCGATTCGCCGACTCGCGCGCCGCTCAGTGCGTCGAGACCGTCGACGAGCGCCTCGCCATAGGTGTCGGTCGAGGGCAGCACGACGTCGAGGCGGATGCCGCGGGCCGCTGCTGCGGAGATCGCATCGGTCGCATCGCCGCCGGTGTCATTGCCGTCAGAGAGGAGGACGAGACGCTGCTGGGTGCCCGGCGGCATGATCGCTGCCGCCAGACGGACTGCCGCCGCGATATCGGTGGAACCCACGACCGGGACGGAAGCAGGGGTCTGCAGCTCGTTCACGTCCGACGGGAGCCGGTCGACGAGCGCGTTCGAACCAAAGACCACCACTCCGGCAAGGTCTCCCTGCGGCATCCTGGACACCGAGTCACGCGCGAAGTCGACGAGCGAATCGCGGGTGGCGGGGACCATGGAGGCTGACCCGTCGACCAGGAAGACGACGGAGAGCCGGTCGGATGGCAGGGCGAGGCGGGCGCCGGCGAGCACCATGCCCAGCGCCACCACCAGCACGATCCGAATGACGAGCGACGCCGCGCGTCGAGCTCTCGGTAGGAGCCGGGCTGCGGCCAGCCAACCGAGCAGCACGACCAGCAGCGCGGGTGCGATGAGCAGCAGCCAAGCGGGGTCGGTGAAGACGAGCTGCATCAAGCGGCCCCGGGTTTCGATCGAGGGACCGAT
>VBJP01000265.1 GCA_005880165.1 Chloroflexota bacterium
GCTGTGGCAGAGCAACTACGCCGAGCTGGTCTTCACCTCGACGCTCTGGCCGGACTTCTCCGTGGCCGATCTCGACGGGGCGATCGTCGAGTTCGCCAACCGACATCGCCGGTTCGGCTCGTAGGCGGAACGCGTCGATGCTGCGTACCCGGGTGCTGACCGCCGTCGTGCTGGTCCCCATCGTGCTGGGGATCATCGTGCTTGGCGAACCATGGCTCTCCATCACGGTTGGGGCCCTCGTATTCCTGGGACTCGCTGAGCTGATCAACCTGCTGGATGCGGCCGGCTACCAACCCCCTCAGGTCATGACCCTCCTCACCGGGACCGCAGTCACCGGTGCCGGGCTCCTCGTCGCCAACCGCGATGGTGTGAGCGGGCTGCCGGGCGAGCTCCTGCGCGTCACGCAGCCGATCGGGCTGGTGGTTGCCGCCTTCGTTACCGCGGTGCTGCTGCTCGGCGTTGCTGGATTCACCCGCGCCGACCCCCGGAACGGCTTCGCCACCTGGGCGGTCAGCTCGTTCGGCATCGCGTACCTCGGCATCCTGGCACCGTGCATAGCCTTGATCGGGCATCTCGGCCCGGTGGGAGGCTCCGCCGCCACCGAGATCGGGCCGCTCAGCCTGCGCGCCGGAATGGCGTGGCCACTCCTGCTCGTGATGATCGTATGGGGCTACGACACCGGCGCCTATCTCACCGGCCGCTGGCTCGGGCGTACCCGTCTCATCGACCACATCAGCCCATCCAAGACCGCCGAAGGGCTGGCCGGTGGCCTGGTGCTGGCCACCGCCGCGGCCGGCATCGGTGCCTGGCTGATAGGCCTTCCGGCCTGGCACCCGCTGGTGATCGGCCCAATAGTGGGTATGACCGCGCAGGCCGGGGACCTGGCCGAGTCGATGCTGAAGCGGGCCGCAGGGCGCAAAGAGTCCGGGTTCCTGATCCCGGGGCACGGGGGCATCCTCGACCGCATCGATTCGTTCCTGTTCGCGGCTCCCGTTCTCGCCGGATACGCGCTCCTCTTCGCGGGCTTCGTGGCCTAGTCCCGTGCTCGGGATCGCCGTGCTCGGATCGACCGGCTCTATCGGCCGACAGACCCTCGAGGTCGTGGCGATGCATGCCGATCGCTTCCGCGTGCGCGCGCTGGCGGCCGGGCATGCCAGCGAGGCCTTCCTGGCCCAGCTGCAAGCCTGGCCCGATGCACTGGCCTGGGTACCCGGCGGCCGCCCGCCGTCAGAGGCAGGCGAGCGGTGGGCAGTGGGCGGGCTGGAGGAGCTGGCCGTTGTGGACGGCGTCGACCTGGTCGTGGTCGCGACCACGGGGATGGCCGCGCTGCCCGCCGTGATCCAGGCACTCGGCGCCGGCAGGATCGTCGCGCTGGCCAACAAGGAGGCGCTGGTTACCGGCGGGCACCTCGTCGCCGCCGCGCTCGAGCGCGTGGACGGGGACCCGCTCGAGCGGCTGCGGCCGGTTGACAGCGAGCACTCGGCGATCTGGCAATGCCTGCGAGGGGAGCGCATCGAGGATGTCGCCCGCCTGATCCTGACCGCTTCTGGAGGGCCGTTTCGGGATCGCGACGCTGCGACTCTCGCCCGGGTCAGGCCCCAGGAGGCGCTCGATCATCCCACCTGGCAGATGGGTCCCAAGATCACCATCGACTCGGCGACGCTGGTCAACAAGGCGTTCGAGGCGATCGAGGCTCGATGGCTGTATCGACTTCCGTACTCTAGAATCGAGGCCGTGATCCACCCCTCGAGCGTGGTCCATTCGCTCGTGGAGTTCGTGGACGGCTCCTTCAAGGCCCAGCTGGGCCTCCCTGACATGCATCTGCCCATCCAGTACGCGCTCACGCATCCCGAGCGACTCCCATCCCCAGCTCGCCATGCCCCGCCGGCGGGGTGGGGCGTCCTCGAGTTCCATGAGCTCGATCCGTCGCAATATCCGGGCTATCACCTGGTTCGCGATGCGGCCTCCGAAGGCGGCAACCGCGGCACCATCCTCAATGCGGCCGACGAGGTTGCCGTTGCCGCCTTCCTGTCCGGCCGGGTCACCTTCGACCGCATCCCGGCGGTCATCGAGGACGCGGTGCTGCGTTGGGGAGCCGCCGTGGAACCTGATCTGGCGGGGATCGTGGACCTGGATGACGAGGTGCGCACCGCGTTGCGGGTGGACCTCCGGATCGTCGCGTCATGATGGGAGTCGTCGGCACCGTCTTGGCCTTCGTGGTCGTGCTCGTGATCCTGGTGCTGGTTCACGAGCTCGGGCATTTCGTGGCCGCCAAGCTGTCCGGGATCACCGTCCAGGAATTCGGGATCGGCTTTCCGCCGCGCATCGCGTCCATCACCTGGCATGGAACGCGCTACTCGATCAACGCCGTTCCGCTGGGTGGCTTCGTCAAGATGCTCGGCGAGGACGGCGAAGGGGATGCCGAACGGCTGCGCGGGCGTGGCCTCTCCCCGGCGGCTGTCGAGCGTGCCATGGCGGGCGCCTTCAACCGCAAGCCGATCTGGTTGCGCATCGTGGTGCTCGTCGCCGGCGTGGCCATGAACTTCCTGCTCGCGGTGGTCCTGTTCGCAGGAGTGGCGGGTCAGCCTCGTCCGAACCAGGTTGGCCCGCTGACGATCTCCGTCATCCAACAGCCCAGCCCGGCCAAAGATGAAGGTCTGAGGGTTGGGGACCGCATCGTCGCCGCGGACGGCCAATCGTTCGGCGGGCGCTCGATCGAGCTGACGCAGTACATCGCTTCACACGCCGGCCAGGTGGTGACGCTGACCGTCGATCGCGGAGAACGACGCCTCGAGATCAATCTCACGCCTCGGGTGCTCAACGACGCAGACCGCGCCAGCGGCAAGGGACCGGTCGGCATCGAGTGGACCTCCCAGGACGGGCCCGCGCCGGCGTCGAACCCCCTCGACGCGATCGGCAAGGGCTTCGACGCGGCGGCCACCATTGCCGTGCAGATCCCGGGCGCCCTGGGACACACCGTGCTCGGCCTTATCGGGGTGGTCCCGAATACCGGCGAAGCACGCGGTCCGATCGGCATCGCCCAGGTCACCGG
>VBJP01000057.1 GCA_005880165.1 Chloroflexota bacterium
TCGAGGCTTCCAGCGCCTTCGTCGCCGCGGCGAGCCCGAGCTCGATGGACGCGGTCGCGGTCGAGCCCCAGACCAACGCCCCGCAGGGCCTGCGTCGGCTGCTCGCCGGCGAGTCCGGCGGGCTCACGATGCTCGCACCACGCAAGACGTTGTCGCTGGTCGTGCGACTCGCATTCGAGGAGGTTTCCCACTAGTCGGCCGGCCGCGCAAGCGCGATGATGCGCGGCGGCGCAGCGGGTGACCCGAGCCGGCGTAGCGTCGGGACCCCAGCTGGAGTGAGGAGGTCAGATCCAATGGCGGTCGAGGCGCTCAGTCCCGAGGGAATGCCCACCCATGCCGGTGACCTGTCGATCGAGGGTCGCGGCATCGAACCCATTCCGGCCGATGCGCGTTACGGCTCGTTGGGCCGCATCTTTACCGTCTGGTTCACGCCACAGCTCGTACCCGCGGCCTTCTTCGTGGGGACGCTCGCCGCGGCCGACTTCCTGAAGGTCGGTTTCGTGACCGGCGTGCTGGCCATCCTGGTCGGCAACGTCGTGGGTGCCCTGTTGGTCGGGCTTCTCGGCACCATGGGCCCAGCCACCGGCATGGCCCAGATGCCCCTGGCTCGCGCGGCGTATGGCAAGAGCATCGTGGTACCCGGGCTCCTCAATTGGCTCAGCTGCATCGGGTGGGATGGGATCAACTCAATCTTCGGCGCGGCGGCTCTGTCACTCCTGACGGGCATGCCTTTCTTCGTCTCGCTGCTGATCATCGTCGTCCTGCAGGCAGCGCTGGGCGTTATCGGCTACGAGGCGATCCACACCTTCGAGAAGTACATGGCCATCGTGCTCGGCGCGATGTTCGTGGTGCTGACCATTGCCATCTTCGGGCAAGCCAGCACCGGGCGCGCGGACGGCTTTTCGGGTGCCGACCAGATTGGTGCCTTCATCCTGTTCACGACCATCTGCGCCAGCTTCGTGCTTGCCTGGGCGCTCTACGCATCGGATTACAGCCGATATCTGCCGACGAACACCTCGAGCTTCGGCATCTTCTGGGTCACGCTCCTGGCTCTTACCCTTGGGGCGGGCTGGATCGAGGTCCTTGGCCTGGCTGTCGCGGACAAGGCGACTGGCCCCTCGGTGGGTACGATCAACACGATTCTGGGCGGCGGACTGCTCGGCGGACTGGCGATGATCGCCATCGCCCTGGGCACCGTGGCGGTCAACGCGCTGAACGACTACACCGGGTCGCTCAGCCTGCTCGCGGCAGGGATTCGTGTCCCGCGCGTGGCATCGGCATTCGTGGTGGCCGTTCTGGGCTTCCTGTTCACGCTCTACCTGAATTCCGGGGACTTCGCCGGAAAGTTCGAGGGATACCTGCTCTTCCTCAGCTACTGGATTGCCCCCTGGGCGGCGGTCGTCCTGGTCGACTGGTGGCTCCGAAGACAGCGCCTGAATCCAATGCGGCTCGTCAGTTTCTCCGCCCTGCCCTCCGGCCTCCTTGGCCTGGTCTCGCTGGTGATCGGCTTCCTCGTCTCCCTGCCCTTCCAGCAATCGTCATACGGGGAGGAGCTGCACACCCGATACCCGTTCCTACCGATCAACGTGATCAGCGACAACGTTCTCCACTACGCCGACCTCGCCTATGTCGTCGGTTTTGTGGTGGCGGCGGTCATCTTCTGGGTCGGCTCGCGGATGATGCCGGCGACCTCGCAGGAGCCGATGTAGCGGCGTGACCCTGGCCTGCCCCACCTGCGCAACGGAGAATCCCGCAGGCAATCGTTTCTGCTCCAACTGCGGGACGGCGCTGTCTGCGGGCTGTCGACGCTGCGGGACGCCGATCCCCGCCGGCGCCCGCTTCTGCCCGAACTGCGGCGAGCCAGTAGCAGACGAAGCCGGTCCGGAAGAACGCAAGGTCGCCACGGTCGTCTTCGTCGACCTTGTGGATTCCACGCGGCTCGGAGAGCTGCTCGATCCCGAGGTGCTGCGATCGGTCCTGCAGTCCTATTTCTCGCTCGTCTCGACCACGGTCCAGGCCTGGGGCGGCACCGTGGAGAAGTTCATCGGTGACGCCGCGGTTGGGATCTTTGGCGTGCCCCGCGTGCGGGAGGACGACGCAGCCCGGGCCCTCAGCGCTGCAAGCGAGATCGTCAGCCGCATCGGCGCAGTCGCGGCCGACGTCCAACGCCGTCACGGTGTCGACCTCGCCCTGCGCATCGGCGTGAACACCGGCGAGGTGATCACGCCCACCGAGGTTCGCCCTGACCGACCAATGGTGACCGGGGACGCAATCAACGTGGCGGCCCGCCTGCAGGCGGCCGCGGAGCCGGGATTGGTGCTCGTAGGTGAACGGACGGAGCGCGCTACGCAATCGGCCTTCGCCTTTGGCGAGCCGGCCGAGCTGCGCCTGAAGGGGAAGGAGCAGCCCGTCGTCGCCTACCCGCTCATCGGCTCCATTGCCGGAGCGGTGGAAGCCGGACCCGCCCGCAACCTCCAGGCGCGCGTCGTCGGCCGAGATCGCGAGCTTGCAATCCTGGAGTCCCTCCTTGACGAGGTCATAGAGGGGCGCATGCCGCGTCTCGCGATGCTCTACGGGGACGCCGGCGTCGGGAAGAGCCGCCTGGTTCGAGAGGTTGTGGCCAGAGCCGCGACGGAACGAGATGATCTCCGGGTTCTGCGCGGACGGTGTCCAGCCATCGGGCAGGGCGTCACCTACTGGCCGCTGGCGGAGATCGTTCGGGGCGCATGTGGCATCTCGCTCGACGAGGCGGCAGACGAGGCCCAGGCCAAGCTGAAGACGCGAGCGGGTGAGCTGCTCGGTGCCGCGGGCCTCTCAGCTGCCGATATCGAGGGCACGATCTATGCCCTTGCGACCACCGCGGGAATCGCGCTGCCGGACAACCCGCTCGACCGCAGCCGACCTCTGACCGTCGTTATTGAGCTCGCTCGGCGCTGGCCACAGTTCCTTTCGGCCTACGCGGGATCGGGTCCGCTCGTGGTAGTTATCGAAGACCTGCATTGGGCAAGCGACCAGGTCGTGGCGATGGTCGAGCGGCTCGTCTCCCGGGCGATTGGACCGATCCTGCTGCTGGTGACCGCGCGCCCCTCCTTCGCCGAGGCTCACCCATCCTTCGCGTCCGGTCTGAGCGAGGCGACATCGGTCTCCCTTCGCCCGCTGAGCCGGAGCCACAGCGCCGAGCTGATCACCGACCTCCTGGCAGCGACCGAGCTACCGGAGCCGATGCGGAATCAGATCCTGGATACGGCGGAGGGCAATCCCCTCTTCGTCGAGGAGATCGTCAGCCGCCTCATCGAGGCCGGAGCGCTGCGGCTGCGCGAGGGCCGGTGGCATGCCGAGGCCGACGGCGAGGCCGTCATCCTGCCGGACACGATCAACGGGCTGTTGACAGCGCGGATCGACGCCCTCCCCGAGAGCGAACGCCGCGTCCTCCGCGAGGCGTCCGTCGTGGGCCGCATCTTCTGGGAGGAGCCACTTGTCAACGCCGTCGGCGCGCGGGATTTGGCGTCCGAGCTGGATAGCCTCGAGCGGCGGGGCCTGATCCTGATGCGGCCGACGTCGAGCCTCGGGGACCATGTGGAGTACGCGTTCAAGCACGCCCTCATTCGGGACGTGGCGTACGCCGGTCTGCCGATCGCGCGCAGATCCCGCGCTCATGCGGCGGTGGCTGCCTGGATGGCCGAGCTGAGCCCGGACCGGCCCGAGGAACTCGCAGAGCTCGTGGCCCAGCACTACCGAACGGCGATCGGCCAGGGGGCCGATCTAGCGTGGCCGGACGGAGGAGAGGAGCTCGCCGAGGTCCGCCGTCGCGCGAGGCTGGCCTTCCTAGCCGGCGGCGCGGCCGCGCGCAAGCGCTTTGCCATTGACCAGGCGGTGGAGCTCCACCGGCTGGCTGCGGAGATGGCCGCCGACAGCGAAGAGCGCGCTACCGCCCTCGAGGAGCTCGGAGACGACCACGACGCCAACTATGACGGCGATCATTCAGTTCCGGCCTGGGACCAGGCGATTACGTTGCGGCAGGCATTGCCCGATTCGAGTGCTGCCTTGGCGCGGATCGCGATGAAGGTCGCCCGCATGGGCGCCCTGCGGTGGGGTGGATTCTCGACGCCCATGGAGCCGGAAGCGATCGACCGGTATGTCGATACGGGCCTTGGCGCCAAACCTGACGCCGATACGCAGGCCTGGCTGCTGATGCTTCGCGCCGCCGTGGGCCTGCGCTGGGAGGCGTTCCATCGAACCGATCCAGTCGATCACGAGGAGCGCGTCCGCGCCGGTGAGGCGGCCGCGGAGCACGCTCGCCGCGCTGGAGACGAGTCACTCCTGGCCAACGCGCTTCGCATGGTTGGGTCGTTCCTGATGTCTCGCGGCGAGGTTGCGCGCGGCCTCGGGGTGATGCGTCCCATCCTAGAGATGTCGCCACGGATCGCAGACCTGCGCGAGCGGCACCTGGTCACGGTCATCACGGCAAACGCCTTCGTGTGGTCTGGCGGGCAGGCCGAGGCCATGATCCCGGTGCTCGAGGAGGCGCTGCTGCTCGGGCGCGAGCTGCGCGCGCACGACCTCTGTCACTCGACGTGCATGATGATCTGCGCGCTCTACAACGCGGGACACTGGGACGAGATCCCTCCCTACCTCGACGAGCACCTGCGCACCTTTGCGATCGACGAAGCGGCAACGACCTGCCCCTACGCATTGGGCATCTTCCAGCTGGGGGCGATCTACCTCGCCAACCGGGGAGAGATGGAGCGAGCTCGTGAGCTCGTGAGCCAGATGCCCGAGAGCCATGCACCGACAGGAATGGTCGAAGCGCTCCAGGCCGGGGCGGCGGTCGCTCTTGGAGATCCAAGCTTGGGCAGGCTGACCGCCGAGCGGTTGCTCGCCACGGGCGCGCGCAACTTCGCGGAAGAACCGCCCATCGAGCTGGCCGCATTGCTCGACGCACTCGTGGCCCTCCAGGACTGGGACGCGGTGCAGACCTTCCTTCCCGAAGCTCGCCGCCGTGCGCTCGAGTTGGCGCTCGCGGGACCTACTGCGGACCGCGCCGAAGGCCTTGCAGCAGGTGCCGCGGGCGACACCGCGCGCGCCCGTGAGCTCCTCCGAGCGGCGGTGGCCAGATTCGACACTGTCTCACCCTTCGAGGCGGCGCGAACCCGCGAGGCTCTGGCCGCGCTGGAGCCTGACCGTCGAAATGAGCTCCTGACCGAGGCACTCGCTGCATTCGAGCGGCTCGGCGCCAGGCCGCACGCGGATCGCATCCGCGCGGCGATCCCCGCCTAGCCGCTCACCGTCTTCGCTGAGAGCCGGGGCACACGCGAAGGGCGGGGCGGAGGGGCATCGCCGCGCTCCCAGACCGCGACGTCGTGGGCGAAGAGGACCCGAATCGGCTCATAGGCCTCGAGACGAGCCATCCAGTCCGGATAGCCCGCCGGGTGTGGCCAGCCAGTCTGCTCGAGCTGCCAGGCGAGCTGGGCCGCAGCGAACTCCGAGGTGGTGTTGAAGGACTGGCCAGCCAGCGCAATCGGACCCTGGTTGGTGTCGACGATCAACGTCTGGTGGCCATCGGTGTGGCCGGGCGTCGGGATGACCCGCAAACCCGGCCAGATCTCCGCTTCGCCGTCGAGCAGCTCGTAGGTCGCGTCGGCGAACTCGACCACGATCGGCATCGTGTAGTCGGGCTCGTGGGCAGCGACGTATTCGGTGCGCTGCGCGAAGATCGGGCGATTCGCGAAGTGGCGGTTGCCGCCGGAGTGGTCGAAGTGCAGGTGGCAATTGGCGACGGCGGCGATCGCATCGGTCTTCACACCCAGGCGCTTCAGCTGAGTGTCCACGGGCCAGGGGACGGGATGGTAGTAGGCCTCGGTCTCCGGATCCGCCTTGGCGAGTCCTGTGTCGAACAGGAACAGTCCGCGCGCGTGACGAATCAGGTACGCGCACACGCTGATGGCCTGGCCGGAGAGCGGATCGCCTGGCCGGTCCGGCATGGTCAAGTAGCCGAGATCCAGCCGGGTGATGTCACGAACTGCAACCATCCTGCGATGGTAGGCATCCAAAGCTCGACGGAGAAATCGATGAAACCAGTTAGAGTGCAAGGGGAGAGGCACCGAACGTCGGTGCCTCTCGTGTCGCGTTTGGGCGCGCAGGCTAGACCCAGCGGCGCCCCGCGCTGAGAACCGCAGCCAGGCTGGCCAGAGCTGCGAGCGAAAGGATGACGCGGAACTTGAGATACGTGAAGTTGACCTTCTTCATCTCAAGTCCACCGGGTGCCAGCCCCAAGGGCGACTGCCATTGCGGCAAGAGTCGCAAGGGCGATAACGAGACGGAAAGCTCTCGCCTTCACCGCCTCACCTCCAGGTTGTGGGATTCCTGACTCCTCATCGGCAACCGGGCCATCTGCGGTGCCGCAGACCCCTGGCTTTGCGTCCCCGCCTCGCGACGGGTTTGCCTTGGACGAATCCGAAATCACAGCGCGTCTCGCTGTTGCGCGCACCCTACGACTCGGTGAGCCGCTCTCCGGATGACCCATCCGGACTATCCGAAGGGGTACTTCCTTCGAGGCTACGCGGCAGCTGAGCCATTGCGCCTCGCATGGTCGCCGCCACGAGCACGGCGACGCCCGCCGCGATCAGCACATCGCCAACGCTGAAGACGTTCGCAAGCGGGACTCCGGCCGGAATCGCAAACACGTCGGTGAAGGGAGCGAGCACGGGATGCGCAACGACCACGCTGTTCGAGTACCCGGCTTCGTTCCCTCGGCCGGCGAGTCCGAGGGCGTAAGCCGTCGAGGGCATGTAGCCGCCGTTGCCAATCACAGCCGACAGATTCGCGACGGCCCCTCCTGCGATCAGGGGCATTCCCAAGATGCGGAGATTGACAAGGACGGCGAGCAGGACAGCGCCCGTGGAGAGCATGTATGCAACCGGTGCCAGCCAGCCGATTGCCTGGCCCGCCGGGGTTGAAAAGAGGAGGATCTGGAAACCGATGGCGGCGAGACCCACCCAGCCCCATCTCAGCTGGAGGTCGGCGAGGCGGATGAAGCGCCCGCCAGAAAGAGCGCCGATGACAATTCCCAAAGCCAGGCCGTAAAAGATCACAAGGCCGCCTCCTGGGCCGCTGGCTCATGGATTGCGGTACGTCCTGGATCCGCCGCCACCGCAGAGAGCTCGACCGATGCAGCGATCTGCAGGCGGCGCCTGCGGGCGGTCGTTCTGGGCCGCAGATGCTCCGGAAGGTCGAGCCGCTCCTCGATGATGAGCCGGATCATGTTGCCGACAATAACCGGATCCCACTGAGCGCCGGAACCGTCCCGCAGTCGGGAAAGCGCCTCTTCGAGGGTCAACGCACGCCGGTATGGCCGATTCGACGTCATGGCGTCGAAGGCGTCTGCCACAGCAACGATGCGGGCGCCGAGCGGGATACCCTCCCCGGCTAGGCCGTCGGGGTAGCCCGTACCGTCGAAGTTCTCGTGGTGATGCAGAACGATGTCAGCACCAGGGGCGAAGAGCCTGAACTTGCGGAGGATCGCGGCGCCGACGGTGGTGTGCGTCCACATCGCAGCCCGCTCGTCATCGGTGAGTGGCGTCGGCTTCAGGAGGACCCTGTCCGGGACCGCCACTTTGCCAAGGTCGTGGACGAGGCCCGCCTGTTCGACGATTTCGATCAGGTCGTCCGAAACGTCGAGCTCCTCCGCCAGCGCGAGCGCGTAGCTCGCGACACGCTCGGAGTGGTGGTACGTGTTTGGGTCGCGATGGTCGACGATCTCGGCGATCGACTTGACAGCGTCGCGGGTCTCGGATTCGAGCTGGCGGATGTACTGCAGCGAGCGCGCAATCACCGCGGCCGGGAAGGCAAGAACGACCGTCCATGCCGGCTCAATGATCCACAAGGCGCTGAACAGCATCCCAACCGTGGCGGCCCCAAGCTCGCTGAGCCCGGTGTTGCGCGCGTTGATGCGGAGAAGGAAAAGAAACCTGCGCTGGGTCGCGGCGGATACGACAAAGGCCACCAGCGCGCCATTGACCAGGTAATAGGTGAGGCCGGCTACAACGAACAGGGCCGCCAGCGTGAACACATCGCGAGGCGTGTGGCCGGCCGCGATCCAGGCGTTGCCGATCAGACCCACCAGGTGCGACGCAACGGAGATCGTCACTACGTAGGCCGAGACATTGAAGATGATCTTCATCACGGCAACCCGGTGGATCATCTCCTCGACGAGCACGGCCAGTGCTACCGAGGCCGCGGCCACCGGATGCGGCAGAAGAAGGATGGTCGCGACGTGCGGAATCGTTGCCAGCGACAGCGCGCCTCCCTTCGGGAGGGAGACCGTGATGAATTCCAGGCCAATTGAGAGGAGCGTCAGCACGATCGCTGCAGGAAGCCATACGGATGAGTCGATCCTGACGGTGGGCGGCGTGATGAGGACGACGACGGCGACCAAACCGACGATGGCGACTCGGAGGGGAACCGATCGCAAGGCGGAGCCGGCTGACGGTAGCTGCAGATGACCGAGCCGCGGGATCGGAGCGCCTCCTCGTGGAATGACCGCCGCGGCGGTCAGGTGCGTATCTGGCGGAAACCGCCTCGCACATTAGACAGGAGGAGCTAGCCGGGCCGTATGGTCCGATGGTACCCGCCGGTACCGATCTCCATCTTCGTGCGCTCGATCCGCGACGACGAGGAGCGGCGGCGCTTGGAGGAAGCCTTCTACGGGACGACTGGTGGCGCAGCGTGAGCGACGAGGTCATGAGCCCGTCGTGAACTGGGAATCCCGGCTGCTGCAGACGGCGGGCGTCACCAATCCGTCAGGCGCCTTGGTGGATGTCCTCGAACCAGAGGTGGACCTGGGACCGCTGTATCCGAGCGCGCTTTAAGGGTTGACTACTTCGAGCACAGGCAGGGCCTCGCGCGCGAGCTGGCTGATAAGACGCCGATGGGGGCGCCAGATTTTCGGGAAGGCCATCACCGCTTCCGGGATCGCCAATCAATTGCAACCACTTCGACGGGTTCGGAGATCCCCTTGAGCTGCACCGCGCGAGGTGCCGAAGCCGCGAATCGACCCGGAACCGCGTCCAGCGTGCCCCGGCTCGCGAGGATCTCTCCCGCTTCGGCGGCGGAACCGATCCGCGCCGCCTCGTGGACTCCCTTGCCACGGTAGGAACCGCCCGCCTTGCTCGCCGATGTGGCATGGACGCCCACGCGGACCTGCGGGGCAAACCCATGCATCCGCCGGTGTTCCGCCAACTTCGTCTGGATCGCGACCGCACAGCTGACGGCGGCGGCCGGGTCGTCAAAGGCGACGAAGAACCCGTCCCCGGCGTGATCCATCTCCGCGCCCCCGTGCTCGGCGAAGAGCCACCGCAGGGTCTGGTCGTGCCACCGCAGCAAATCGAGCCAGGAGTCGTCCCCGATGGCCTCGATCAGGTTCGTGGACTTCACAATGTCGGTGAAGAGGAATGTCTTGGTGGCCCGCCCCGCATTGGTCGAGCGACTGTCCGCTTCCCGCTCAAGGATGTAGGTGTCGACATTGCTGACGTCCGAGGATGCCCCGAGCCGCTCGAACGCGGCACGCGCCGCCTCGAGCTCCAGTCCGGCTCCCTCTTGGTCGCCTTGGATGGCGATGGCCTGCCCAAGGAGCACTCTCGCCCGCGCTGCTTCATACGGCGCCTCGACGTCCTGCCAGCGCTTCACCCCGGAACGGAGGATGCGCGCGGCTGCCTTGGCGTCGCCCGCGGCGAGAAGCACCTCGCCGCGCGCGGTGTCGGCGGCGGCGTGGAGCGTTGGTGTGTCGTAGGTCGCAGCGATCGATTCCAATTCATCGGCCGCTTTGCGGGCCAGGTCGACGTCGCGCGCTTTGAGCGAGATCTCGACGAAAGCCGGCAGGAGACGACCGCGTGCTAGGTTGCTGGAGGTTTCCTCTACGAGTGCGCGACCGAGGGAGGCCAATGAGGCATCGACCTTCCCCTCGGCAAGGAGCAGAAGTGACAACCCGGGTTGCGGGTCTCGACCAACCCATCCGCAGGCGAATCGCGCCGATCTGGTAAAGGGCCTCTCCAACGTGGTACAGACGATTGAACGCGCGCAGCTCCTCGGCGCCGCGACGCGCCGACTCCTCGGCCTCCGCCCAGGCTCCATGCAAGGCGAGGACCTCTGCCTGGTGCACTCGACAGTCGCCGGGAATGAGTGGTTGATCCGGATGGGCTTCACTGAATCGTCGCGCAGCGTTGCTCCAGTCGCCGGCCCGGCGGAAATCCGCGATCTCGCAGCATGTGGCGATGGTGTTGCAGTACACCATCCCCGTGGCGTACGGCCCAAGCTCGCCATTGACGGCGGCGAGGGCCGCGTCATCGATGAGACTGAGGCCCTCCGCAACCTTCCCGCTCTCCACCAATGCAACGCCGTGATAGACCGCGCCGATGGCCTGGAGGTTGGGATCGCCCACCCTGACGCCAACGTCGGCCGCACGCTGTGCCAGCGGAATGGCCTCTTCGACCCTCCCGGCGTTGAGCGCTTGCAGGGATTGGCGGGCGTAGAGATACCCGTGCTCCGCTCCCTCCGGCTCCGCCTCGAGAAGCCTCTTGGCCCGGTTGAACCATCCGGCCGAAACCGAGTTCGCGAGCTTCACTCCGAACTCACGGGCTAGCGTCAGGGCAACCGTGGCGGCACGAGTCTTCTGGCCCGCCTGAAGGTACGCGCGGTACGCGCGCTGGAATGCTTCGATCCCCTCGTCTGGTCGCGCCGCCCACCATGCCGCCTCGCCCATCATCTCGATATCCTCGGGAGCGAGTTGCTCCTCGAGGTCCGCCTGCTTGAACATCTCGAAGGCGCGAATCCACTCGTGCCCTTGGAAGGCATCGCGGGCTTCTGCCAAACGATCGCCGACGGACTGGCTCATGGTCGGCTGAATTATGGAGCCGAAGGTGGGATTCGAACCCACGACCGACGGTTTACGAAACCGTTGCTCTACCACTGAGCTACTTCGGCCCGAGCGCGGAGGGCGATTCTAGCAGCCGGTTCCGCGCACCAGCCATGGGACCAATTGACAGGTCCTCCTCCTAGCGCTGGCTCTCCGGCGGCGCCCAACCGTGCAGGAGCTCGTCGTGGTAGCGAGGCTCGCTCGCCGCCGGGTCGTAATCCTTGGGCACCGGCGCAACCGGGGCGCGGCCGCGCAGGACCTGGATGTAATAGGCGCAGACATCGGTCAGCGGGCAGAGGCCGCAGATCGGGCGGGGCGCTCGGCAGGTGTGGCGGCCATGCCGGATCGTCTCGACGTGAAAGGGGTAGACCTCGTCCGGCCGGAGCACGTCTTCTAGCAGGTCGTGCGCCCGCTCGAGGGGCGTCTTGGGCGGGATCAGTCCCAGGCGCAGCGCGACCCGATAGATGTGCGTGTCCACTGGCATGGTGGGCCGACCGAAGCAGAAGAGCAGCAGGATCGAGGCGGTTTTGCGGCCGATCCCCGGCAGCGCCATGAGCCAGTCGCGCGCCCCGTCCAGAGGAATAACGCCCAGGAACGACAGATCCCAATCGGGGTGCGCGGCCTTCACCTCGGCCAGCACGTGCTGGATGCGTCGCGACTTGGTTGGCGCCAGCCCGCCGGGACGGATCACGTCCTCCAGCTCGTCGGTGGGTGCGGCGAGCACCAGGTCCCAGTCCGCATAGCGCTGCCGCAGCGCGGCGAAGGCGCGGTAGGAATTCACGTCAGCGGTGTTCTGGGCCAGGATGGTCAGCACCAGCTCGCTGACCACATCGAGGCGCGGACCCGCCCAGGTCGGGTGGTCGTACCGCTCCCCAAGGCGCTCAAGCACCACCTCCACCAATGGCCGCCGCCGACGGCGGTCCGCCGCGAGCTTTTGCGGGCTCGGCCCCCGTCGCTTGCGAACCGGCCGCTTCGCGCGCGATGGCCTCCGCGCTGACTCAGCCATCCGAGAGCAGCAGACCGATGCCGACGCTCCGCGCCAGGCGCTCAGCGGCGTTCTCGAGCAGGCGCTGGCTGTCCGCCATGGCCTCGGCGAGGTCCATGGGGTGATCGGGGATCGGCTGGACGAGTGCGAAGGCATTCGAGGCCTCCAGGGTCCCGGCGCCCGAGCCAAGTGCTCCGCACAGCAGGACCACGGGTGTGGCCTTGGGAGCGAGGCGTGCGACACCCAGGGCCGCCTTGCCCGAGAGCGTCTGCTCGTCCGCGCTGCCCTCGCCGGTGATGACCAGGTCCGCCACCGCCAGCCGCTCCGACAGCCCCACCAGCTCCGCCACAACCTCCACGCCGGGGCGCATCACCGCGTCGGTGAACCCCAGCAACCCGGCCGTCGTTCCGCCCGCCGCTCCGGCGCCCGGCAGGTCCGCCACCAGGCGGCCTGTCGCCGATTCGATGGCATCGCCCCAGCGGCGGAGCGCGCCGTCCAGCTCGTCGATTGCCGCGGGATCGGCGCCCTTCTGCTTGGCGTAGGTCGCGGCAGCACCGCGCTCGCCGGTCAACTTGTTCGTCACGTCGCTGGCGATCGTCAGGCTCACCTCCCGCAGCCGCGGATCCAGCCCCTGCGGCTCGGCGCGCGCGAGACTCATGAGGCCACCGCCACCATCCGGCAGGTCCCGCCCATCGGCATCCAGCAGCCTCAGGCCCAGGGCCGCCAGCAAACCGGCGCCGCCGTCGGTGCTCGCCGAGCCGCCAAGCCCGATCGTGATCCGCTCCGCTCCCGCGTCCAGCGCCTCGCGGACGAGCTCGCCCGTGCCGCGCGTCGAGGCGGCACGCGCGTTGGCCGGCGAGCGTTCCTTCGGATCCAACCGGGCGAGGCCGCTGGCAGAAGCCAGCTCCACGAACGCGCTGCGTCCTTCATCGAGCACCAGCCACTCAGCATCCACCTCGCGACCCAGCGGATCGTGCGCGCGCGCCGTCCGACGCTCGGCTCGGTCGCCCAGCGCGTCGACCAGCGCAGCCAGCGTCCCCTCGCCGCCGTCGGCCATGGGGGCGTGGATCAGCTCGTCCTCGGGACGGATGCGGCTCCAGCCGCTGACGATCGCCGCAGCCACACCCACCGAGTCCAGCGCTCCGCCGAAGGAGTCGGGGGCGATCACGACGCGCAGGGGACGAGGCGGCATCGGTCCAGGCCCGGCGGTCAGCGGGCCTTCAGGCTCCGGCGGCGTTCCTGGTAGGCAGGAATCGAGCGCATCGCCGGCCGCAGCTGATCCCCGATCTCCCGCACGCTGAGGCTGAACTGCTCCCGGTCCTGGGTGATGAGCTTCATGCTGCGTCCCATCTCGGTGAGCAGCTCGAGTCGGTGCCGCTCCTCCAGCTTGCGCATGGTGGCCTGCAGAATGACGAACGCCATCTGCGACAGGTTGGGGAGTGGCTGGTTGCGATGGATGCGCCGTTCAAGGTCGACCTGGCCGATGGCGGACAGACCGGCGTGGTCGAGGATGTCGACCAGCAGGCCCAGCTCGACCGCGTAGCCGGAGAAGAAGGGCACCGACTCCAGGAGCTCGCGCCGCCCGGCGTACTCGCCGGCGAGGGGCTGCACGAGGCCGGACAGCTCGGGGAAGAAGAGGTTCAGCAGCGGGCGGGCCATCAGCTCGGTGACCCGGCCGCCACCCTCGGGCATGACCCGGTCCCCGTCGCGAATCGGGCGCTGGTAGAAACCCTTGACGTAGGCGATCCGCGGTTCGCGCAGCAGGGGACCCAGCAGCCCGTAGATGAAGCGCGGCTGGATGTTGCTGATGTCGGTGTCGATCCAGGCCACGATGTCGCCGTCGAGGACGTGGAGGCTCTTCCACAGCGCCTCGCCCTTGCCTGTGAAGCTTCCCAGCTCGGGCAGCACCTCAGAATGCCGCACGACCGGCACGCCCAGGTCCTCGGCGATCTGCCGGGTCCGGTCGGTCGAGTCCGAGTCGATCACCACCAGCTGGTCGATGAGCGGCAGGCGCTCGATCAGCGCTCCGCGGATGCGCTTGATGACCAGGCCGATGGTCTTCTCCTCGTTGAGCGCCGGCAGCCCCACGCTCACCGTCAGCCCGGCCTTCTCCTTGAGCCCGACCAGCTTGCGGATATCGCTGAACTCGCCGGCGTGGAACGTATTCTCCGCGAACCATCGGTCAACCACGGTGGTGAGCGAGCGGCTGCGCTCGACGTAGGCATCCGCCTCGGGGAGGCTCCCCTCCTCGCCCCGCAGCTCCTCGAAGGTGGCGAGGCCTACCTGTTGGCGCGTCTTGACGACGATGACGGTGGTCTTGGCACGCGAGGCGACGGTGTCGGCCAGGGTGCCGAACAGGTAGCGCCCATCCGGGGCGGCATTGGTGGGGTTGGCCGATGCACCCATCACCACCAGGTCGTGATGCGCCGCCTCGCGCAGGATCGCCTGCCGGACCGATGACGCCTCCCGCACGATGCCGGTCGTCCGTCGCAGCCCGCCGTGCTCGCGGATGAATCGCTCGAGGGCGAGCTGCTGGCGCTGGCAGGCCTTCCCGCCGATCCCGGTGGGGACCACGTGCATGACCGTCACTTTCGCGTCGAAGCGGTGCGCGAGGTCTCGGGCCATTCGCAGCGCCAGCTCTGCGTGTGGACCCCCTCGCACCGGGACCAGGATCGAGCGCACCTGATCGAGGCCTCGCTGCTTGACGACCGCGATGTCGCAGGGGGACTGGCGAACGACGGCATCGATCGTCGGCGAGAAGACCGGCGGCATCTCCCGATCGCCGTCCATGGCGGCGCCCAGCTCTGCACCCGCGGCGGCCGCCGGGTTCGCGCCGAGAGCCGATCCCGCTGGCGGACCGCCCCAGCCGAAGATGAGCAGGTCCGCTCCCTCCTCGGCCACTGCCTCAATGATCCCTTCCGCCGCCCGCCGGCCGATGCGGACCATGGTCCGGATCTCGACGCCCTCCTCGTCGCCGAAGGCGAGGACGCGCTGGAGCAACCGGCGGGCATTGCGCGCCGCGGTGGCACCCTCGGAGAGCGAATAGGCCTCCGGCACCTCCACGATGCCCAGCGCGGTCATCTCGGTCTGGCGCGCAGCGCGGACGCCCGCGCCGATGCGCACCAGGTCGCGGGCGGTGCGGGGGTTGGCAAGCGGCAGGAGGATCCGGTACGGCAACCGGCGTCGGGGCGGCATCAATCCAACGACGCGTGCCAGCGGGTCACGAGGTACGGCTTGAGCTGCTCGAACTCGACGGCCTGGGCCTCGATCGCGCGTTCGGCCTGCTCGGTCGTCAGCTCGAGCGTGTCGCTGATGAACCCTGCCGTACGCCCGAAATAGAGCGGCGTCAGGGCTGCGAGCAGCCGCTCGCGGTCCTGGCCGGGTCGCTGGTAGGCGACCAAGGCGTCGTACAGGCACCGCACCCACAGTTCGGAGGGAAAGTGGAATGTCGCGGGATTGTCGGTCGCCTCAAGGCTCATGACCCGATCGAGCTGCTCCGGAGCGAGGATGTCGGCCCAGGCCGGACCATGCGTCGGCCTGGCGCTGTCGAAGGCGTCCACCAGCTTGGCGTGGTTGACGGTGATCGCCTCGGGAGCCACCACCCGCTCGAATCCATACTCGGGGATGGGGTGGCTGCCACGGACCCGCAGCCAGCGCTCGGCGTAATGACCGGCCAGGCCGAAGAGGGTGCCAACCACCTGGCGAAACATCGGTCCCAGGTCGGAAGCGGGATCCTTGGCATCGTGGATCTTCGCGCCCAGGCGCGCCTGGCAGACCGCGAACCCCTCGTTGATGGCTGAGTGCGTCATCCAGATGTCGATCCCGAAGCGCGCCGCGTACTCGTCGAAGGTGCTCAGCTCCAGGTAGCGGTTGACGAGATCGCCGCTGATGGCGAAGTCTCCGCCGATCGGCTGACGGATACGAACGCCGTACAGCGCGCGGGTGAGGGGATAGCTGATGTTGTTCGTGATCGTCCCGTCGTACTTGTGCCGCGCGTAGAGCGGCGCCACGAAGTCGTAGCCGCCCTTGAGGATTGGGCCCGCCAGGAGCTCGACCCACTCGGGCACGATCGAGCGCAGGTCGGAGTCGACCATCACCATGGCCTTGACCTTGAGCTCGCGCGCCACCTCGAAGAGGGCGCGCACGGCAGTCCCCTTCCCGCTGACGCCCTGGTAGGTGAAGCTGACCCGCTGCAGCTTGTGGCGAGGCGAGATGAGGATGACCTTTTCGATGTAGTCCGGGCTCTCGGTGCTGACCGCAACGCGCGGTGTGTCATCCGGAGAGCCGCCATCGCTGTTGACGAGCACCGGCTTGAGGTCGGGGAAGTACTGGACCATGCCGGCCGTGGCGGCGCGGACCACGTAGCCGATGGTCTCCGCGTTGCCGAATGAGGGAATGCCGACCATCAGATCGGCGTTGCCGATCCTGCGGACCTCCGCCAGGCCGTTCTCGTCGAGCGCCGACTCGGGACCGGCGGTGGGGTGTGACCTCAGGGCGGACCTCCTTGCGGCGTGTCCGGGACCGGAGGGCTAGCGTAGCACGCGACCCTGCCGGCCCAGACCGATGGCGATCCTGAGGCTCGCTGACGCGCGCGCTACTCGGGCTGGTCGGCGATGTGGCGGACGGCGCGGGACCGCCCGCCGAAGAAACGCCCGAGCATGGAAGGCTGCTTTGCCGGGTCGACACTGACCTGCAGCCAGTCGGGGGCCGTTTCGCCGGGGTGGTAACGGCTGTTCGCCTGCTTGGCCACGAAATGGCTGAAGCCGTCCGCGCGCCACGCGTCGAGCCAGCCGCGGACCGGGGCGCGCACCGCGGGGGAGATGCGGACGCGGACGTTCTCGATGATCACGGACTCCAGGAGCCGACGGCGCTCCTGGTAGGGAATGTCGTGGAGGGACTGCCCGTCGAGCTCGACGAGGTCCCAGGCGACGAACGCCCGTCGCGTCTCCAGCGTCGTAGGGTGTGGAGGGGTAATGGCGCCGGTCTCCTCTGCGACGGTTTCCGCCCATTTTCTCGCCGGACTGCCCTCGCCCACGAACGGCATGGCCGTCCAGCTGCCATCGATCACGGCCTGCTCGGCGTCGATCGCATCCTCGAGGACGCGGGTCGCCTCAGCCAGCTCGCTGCCGGCCGGCCTACCATCCTGATTGGTCAGGCGCACCCGTCCGTTCTCGAGCCGAGCCAGAAGCCGCTCACCCTTCCAGCACGGCTCGACGAACCACTCGACGCTGGTGATCACCGCCTCCTCCAGCGTGGCGAACTGCGGCCGGTCGGGTTTGCGCGTGGCTCCTGGGAGCGATGGCGGCATCCTATCGAAGGTACCCGCCGAATTCGCCGCGTGTTCATCGGCACTCCTCGAGGGCACAAATGTGAGCCGCCTTGTGCGGTCCATGCTCGAGGAGTACGCGTCAGACCGTCCGCGTCGCTTTCGGGCAGATCGCGCGATGGGCGCCTTGACCTGGGAGCGGATCGCCTCCCAGGCGTCGAGGTCCCACTCCCCCACGAAGGTGATGGCGGTCCCCTCCTTGCCCATCCGGCCGGTGCGACCGATGCGGTGGACGTAGGTATCCGCATCCTCCGGGATGTCGTAGTTGAGGACATACGGCAGGTCGGTGATGTCGAGTCCGCGGCTGGCGACGTTGGTCGCGACCAGGAACTGGATGCGTCCCGCCTTGAAGTCGGCGAGCGTGCGATCGCGCTCGCGCTGTGAGAGGCCGCCGTGCAGCGCGGCCACGTTCTGCCCGCGCCGCTTGAGGGTGGCCGCCAGCCGGTCCACGCCGATCTGCGTATGGCGGAAGACGAGCAGCCGATCGAACCCAAAGGCCTCGGTCAGCTCGAGGAGGGCACGGACCTTGTCCTGCTCGGCGACGAAGTAGAGGAGCTGGCGGACGGACTCCACGGTCTGCATCTCGGGCCGGACGGCGATGTGGGTCGCGTCGCGGCGCATGAATCGGTCGCAGATGCGCAGGATGGCGTACGGCATCGTCGCGCTGAAGAGGGCGGTCTGCCGCTGGCGTGGGCATCTGCTCAGGATCGTCTCGACATCGACGATGAAGCCCATGTCGAGCATGCGGTCGGCCTCGTCGAGGATGACGGTCTGCACCCGGTCTAGACGGAGCTCGCCACGCCGGATGAGGTCCAGCACGCGGCCCGGGGTGCCGACGACGACCTGCGCCCCACGTCGCAGCGCGCTGATCTGGCGATCCATGCTGGAGCCCCCGTAGATCGCCACGGTCTTGACGTTGCGGAACTGGCCGATGCGGGCGATCTCTTCGGTGACCTGCACGCACAGCTCACGCGTCGGCGTGAGCACGAGCGCCTGGACGTAGGTCGCCGATGGGTCGATCTTCTCCACGATCGGGATGCCGAAGGCGGCGGTCTTGCCGGTCCCGGTCTGGGCCTGGCCAATCAGGTCGGCGCCGGTTCGCAGCGGCGGGATGGAGCGTGCCTGCACGTCCGTCGGCGTCTCGTAGCCCATCCGTTCGAGAGCCCGCGCGACGGTCACCGGCACCTCGATGTCACCGAACCGATGCGCGCTGGCCTGGGCCAGGGCGGCGGCGAGGAGGG
>VBJP01000260.1 GCA_005880165.1 Chloroflexota bacterium
CTCGTAGAGGCGGAACTCGTCCGGCTTCAGCTGGTCGCGGAGCGCATCCGGCGTCCGCGCGAAGTTCGACGGGCGGATCGCCTCGTGCGCTTCCTGCGCCCCCCGGGTCCGCGTCCGATAGGCGTTCGGTCGCTTGGGCACGAACGCCTCGCCGTACCGCGAGTCGATCACCTGGCGAGCCTCCGCCACCGCGCCCGATGCGATCGCCACCGAATCAGTCCGCATGTAGGTAATCAGGCCAACCTGGCCCTCCGCCAGCGCGATCCCCTCGTACAGCGACTGCGCCGCGCGCATCGTTCGGCTCGCGCCGAATCCGAGCTTCCGCGACGCCTCTTGCTGGAGGGTGCTGGTGGTGAACGGTGGGGGCGCCGACTTGCGGCGCTCGGAGCGGGTGACGCTCTCGACCACGAATCGCTCGCCGCGGAGCGCCTCGTCGTGCTGGCGGGCCTCCGCTTCGGACCCGATGCGGGCCTTGGCGCCGTCGATGCGGCTGAGCTCGGCGGTGAAGGTCGCGCCGGCATCCGCGCGACGCAGCTCCGCGGCGAGCGTCCAGTATTCCTCGGTGGCGAAGGCGGCGATCTCCCGCTCACGGTCGACGACGAGCCGCACGGCGACGCTCTGCACGCGCCCCGCGGAGAGGCCGCGACGGATCTTGCTCGCCACCAGCGGGCTGAGCTTGTAGCCGACCAGCCGATCGATGACCCGTCGTGCCTGCTGGGCGTTGACCAGGTCCAGGTTGATCGAACGCGGGTGCGCGAAGGCGGCGTCGATGGCGCCCTTGGTGATCTCGTTGAAGGTGACGCGCCGGATCTGTTCGTCAGTCAGGCCGGCGTACTCCGCGATGTGCCAGGCGATCGACTCGCCCTCGCGGTCGAGGTCGGTGGCAAGCCAGACCTGGTCCGAGTGACGGGCCTCGGTGGCGAGCTTCTCGAGCTCACGGCGGCGGTCCTTCAGCGGCTCGTAGCGCGGCGCGAAGTCGTGGTCAAGATCGACACCGAGTGCCTTGGCGGGCAGGTCGCGGACATGGCCGTAGCTGGCGAGCACCCGGTATCCGGGCCCAAGATAGCGTTCGATGGTCTTCGCCTTGGCGGGCGACTCGACGATCACCAGATCGCCACGATCGCCGCCGGCGGTGCGGGGGCGGGGCATCGGTCAGGGAGTGTAGCACCGGCCTCCCGGCCCTCCGGGGGCCGCGCGATGCAGTCCGTCGTGAGGGCGGGAGGCGCGGCCGAAGGCCGCGGAGGCTAGTTGGCGAAGTCCCAGGTCATGATCCACTCGCCGTTGCTCTTCCGCGCGGACCCGAACCCGACGCGGGTGAAGTTCGGGTTCAGGATGTTGCCGATGTGGTTCCAGTAGCCGGGGTACGGCTCGGCCATCATGATCGAGTGGCACCAGGCGATAGCGCCCGTCAGGCTGCCATAGTCGTAGCACTGGTTCTCGCCGGAATGCGAGAAGACGATGCCGGCGGCCCGCATCCGATCCTCTGGCGTGGCGCCGTTCAGGCTGTTGTGGCTGAAGTAGCCGTTGACGACCTGATCGGTGGCGTGGGCCTGAGCCACCCCCGAGAGGGCCGCGTCCAGGCGCAGCGGCGCGAAGCCATACGCGCGCCGTGAGGCATTGATCAGCGATAGGGCATAGGAACCCGCGCTCCCGCTGGGGGCCGGCACCGAGTACACCGGTCGGTAGGCGCCGGCCGTCGACCCGGTCGTCGCCGTTGCCGGCCGGGCCGGCCTCGGAGCGGACCTGGCGTAGAAGCCGTACGTGGCGCGGATCGCGTTCCCGTCGGTGTCGCGGGACCCCTTGGCGATGCGGATCTCGTAGTGGTGACCAGCCGCCAGGCGCCTCTTGGCGGTGAACGTGAGCTGGGTGCCCGCGGTGTTCCATCTCAGCGACCCGACGACCGAATGCGTCTTGTTGAGGTCCACCAGGCGAAACGCCTGACCTGTAGCGCGCGTGTCGACGGCGCCGCTGAACTGGACTCGGACCGTACGGCCCTTCACGCCTCGAGCGCCGTTCGCCGGCGACACGCGCACGGCGTGCACGGCGGACAGCGTGTTGAACGAGAACGAGACGTCCCCGCCCAGCGGGTTGCCCTGCAGGTCGTGGGCACCGATCACGGCCACCGCGTAGCGGCCGCTCGGATCCAGGCGGGACGACGGTGTGAACGTGATGTTCGTCCCCCGCCAGGAGAACCTGCCCTTCATCGCCGGGCTCATCAGGAACCCGCGCTGCACCTCCGCCCGATTCATTTCCGTGCTGAAGCCGATGGTGACCGACGCTCGCGAGCTGGTTCCTGCGGCGGTGTCCGCCGGTGCCGCGCGGTCCGTCGCCGATTCCTCCAAGGTCAATTGTGCCTGGGTCGACCGCGTGGCGCCGCGCGTCACGCTGAAGGCGGTGATGGTGGGCGCGGTCTCGGTGGTGAAGGCGAACGACAGCGGAGCGTCGAGCGTCGATCCGTTCGCGAGCCGGGCATCGGCCGGAAGGTTGAGCTCGTAGCGGGTATCCGTCTGCCAGCGGCTGACAGGCGTCACATGCGCATGGCGCGCATCCTCGCTCCAGGCGATGTGCATGGCCGCCTGCGGAGAAATCGTCAGGGAGCCGGAGACCGAGGGCGCGTTCATTGGGCTCGCGAAGTCCAGGCTGAGGCCCTGTTGGGTGGCGATGCCTACGCCGACGTTGGTCGGGAGGATCGAGGGGGGTGGGGTCCGGAGGGGAGACGGGGCTGCTTCGCTGGTGCC
>VBJP01000261.1 GCA_005880165.1 Chloroflexota bacterium
GAGATCCGTCTCAACGACACGCAGTTGCGCCTCGACGTCCTTGACGCTGCGCAGGATGTTGAGCCGCATCCCATCGAGGGTGCGCGACACGTCGTTGGCCGCGCCCGAGATCGACGTGAGGCGCACCTTCATGCCCTGCACCTCGCCGACCTGACGAATGATCTCGGCCAGGGCTGATTGGACGGCGGGCACGTCGAGCTGGACCGATGCATCGCGCAGGCCCGCCAGGGCCAAAGCGCGCGCCAGCCGGTAGGCGGCTTCCAGGGCGATGGCCTCGTCCGACTCCGGGTCGTAGACGCAGAACACGTCGGAACCGATCAGGGCCAGGGGAGCCACGCCCGAAGGCGCAGCCGCTGGCGTGAAGACGGCGAGCGAGATGGCCGCCCGCCGGTTCTGGCGCGCCTCGGCCAGCTCGGCCGCGAAGCGCCGCATGGGCACCATGCGGTCCTTGGCCTCGATGACGATGCGCAGGTCGACGCCACGCGTCCGCGTCGGGTCGACGCACACCACGAAGTCGCCCTTCTTGGAACGCAGCGCGTCGCCCGCCTCGGCTCCGGTGCGCTCCACCAGGTCGCCGGCGCCCCGAGCCAGCTCCCCGAGCCGTGCCTCGAGCGCGTCCTCGAAATCGCTGCCCTTGGCAGTGCCTTTCGCGCGCTCCTCTGCTCGTGCTCGCGAGCCCGCCTCGAGCTCGGCGATGCGCCCCGAGATGCGCCGGAACTCGTCCGAAACCTCGGTCCGGAACTGGTGGAGCGGCGATCCCGCGCGCGTGGGGTCGAGCAGCTGTGCGAGACGTGAGCCGTCACCGTCGAAGTACTTGCCCAGCAGCGCGTTCAGCCGGCCCGTCGCCGACTCGCGGCGGTTCTCGTCGAAGAGGTCGGCGGTCATTCGTCGCAGGGAGCCCGAGTCCCCGAGGAAGCGTTCCAGCGTGCGGGGCAGCCGGCCGGAGTCGTCCGCGAAATGCTCGCGCAGGGTCGCGGCGAGCGCATCTGCGGCGCGTCGCTGGGTCGTTTCCATCCGCTCGGTCAGGCGCTCGAACTCGCTGCGAACGACGTCTGCGCTGAGGCTGACGCCCTGGTTGCAGAGGGTCAGCATGCCGATGCGCAGCGCGCGCTCGGCGAGGCCGGCACGCTCCGCCTCGGGCGTCTGCTCCACGAAGCGGGCCAGCTGGCCCTCGACGAGCTCGAGTTCGCAAATGGTGATTCGGTCGCCGGCAACGGTGACCTGCGTGCTGCTGCTCATGGACCGATGGTCGCAGGCCGGTGTGACAGCTAGCGTGTCGCGACGCGGCGCGTGGCATCGGTTTAATTGTTGACGGATTCTGGCAGCTTCAGGCGGTAGGCTGTCGGCATAGCCGACAGAGCGAGGGATGTTCGAACCAATGTTCTCCAGGGAATTGTTCCGCGCGATCACCGATGAGCGGGAGCGAGAGATCCGGGATCTCGTGCGCGTCCGCAACCTCCTGCGCGACGGGCGACCGCAGCGTCCCGTCGCTCATCCGCCGCGGCGAATGCCAAAGCCGCGAAGCTAGCGGGACTGCGCGGATGATGCCCACCGCTAGTCCGTGACTCCGTGCCGGGCCAGCGAGCCGCGAGCCAGGTCCAGGATCTGGTTGCGCAGCTCGACTGGCTCGATCACCTCGAGGTCCGGCCCCATGCCCACCAGGCGCGCGGCGGCATCCTCAGGCCAGTCGATCAGCAGGCGCAAGTGCGTCCAGCCGTCCCGATCATCCGGCACCTCCAGGCGCTCCGCTGCCCGCATGGCACTGCCCCCGACCAAGTTTTCCAGGAGCTCGACCCGGTCCGGCGCCACGCGGACCAGCACCGCCAGCCGAGGCGCATCACGCTCGTACGCGGCCGTCGACTCCGTCCAGTAGTCGGCCAGGTCGAAGTTGGCCGGACGCTCGAATCGCTCCTCGCTCAGCTCGGCGCTCTCGATGCGAGAGGCGCGATACGTCCGTACCTCCCCGTCACGGGCGGCAACCACGTACCAGACCCCGCTCTTCAGGACCACGCCCAGCGGCTCGAGCAGGCGCTCGGCCGTGTCGCCCGCGCGCCGGTATCGGATGAGGAGTCGGCGCTGGTTCCAGACCGCCTGCGCCACCGTCGAGAGATGCGGTGCTTCCTCGGCTCCCTTGAACCAGCCGGGAGCATCGAGGTGGAAGCGTTCGCGGATGCGTCCTGCCCGTGTTCGGAGCTCGGCCGGCAGTGCGGCCAGCAGCTTCAGCTGCGCCGTCGCCAGCACCGTGCCAAGGCCCAGCTCTGCGGCCGGTCCCGGTACCCCTGCCAGGAAGATGGAGCTGGCCTCGTCGGTGGTCAGGCCGGTCAGGCGGGTCCGATAGCCGTCGATGAGCTGGTAGCCGCCGGTCGGCCCGCGGTCGCCGTACAGGGGAACGCCCGCCTCAGCCAACGAGTCGACGTCGCGGTAGATGGTGCGAAGCGATACTTCGAGCTCTGTCGCCAGCTCCCGCGCGGTCATCCGACCACGCGTCTGGAGGAGGAGCAGGACGGAGAGCAGTCTGCTCGACCGCATGTAGCAATCCTAACCCGCATTGCTGCCAGTTGGTTTCAGGTTCGGCGGGGAGGCCACCGAGATTCGATCTCGGCCATACCACGCAGCGACCCGCCTTGAGGCGCTGGTCGCCGTGGGCCACCTTGACCAGGCGGAGGAAGACGCTACTCGGCTCGTCCAACCGGACACCTTCCTGGAACCGTTCGCGTTGCGGACCCTGGGTTTCGCC
>VBJP01000262.1 GCA_005880165.1 Chloroflexota bacterium
AGCCTTGCCGTCCTCTTGCTGATCGTGCAGCGATGGAGACGCGCCAGCTCCGCCGGCCGACGTCAGCTCGCTCCGGTCCTCTTCGCTGGGGCCGTTGGCCTGGCAGCATTTGCCGCGGACATCACGGCGTACAACGTGACCGGCGCATCGGCCTCCGGAGGAACGTCGGGTGTCGCGGCCATCACCGGCACACTCGTTGTGCTTGCGCGCGCGGCGGTTCCGATCGGCTTTCTCCTTGGCCTCGTACGTACCCGGCTCGATCACGCCCTGGTGGGTCAGCTGATCGTGCAGCTCGGACAGTCACCATCTCCCGAACGGCTGGAAGAAGTCCTCGCGGCAACGCTCCACGATCGGGCCCTCCGGGTCTCCTACTGGTCGCCCGCGGCCCAGGCATTCCTGAATGGCAGGGGCAGGCGGATTCAGCCGAGCGCGGAGCAAGGACGGGCAATCAGAGTGGTCGAGCGTGACGGAAGTCCGCTTGCCGCCATCGATCACGATGCCGTCCTGTCCGATGACCCCGAACTGTTGACGTCAGTGGTGGCGGCCCTGGAGCTCTCCATCGACCGGAACCGCCTCGAGACAATGGTCCACGCTCAGGCCGCCGACAGTCGAAACCTTCCTGCCGGTCGCGTCACGCTTCTCTATTCGGACATCGAGGGTTCGACAGCGTTGCTAGACCGGCTTGGGGCACGGTATGCCGATCTCCTCGCAGAACAGCGGCGGCTTCTACGAGGGATCGTGCGTGAGCATGGGGGTCGCGAAATTGATTCCCGGGCCGATGAGTTCTTCGCCGTTTTCCCGATAGGTTCCACGCCGGCCGCGGCGGCAGTGGCCATCCAGCGGCAGCTCTATGACCATGCTTGGCCCGATGGCGTTGACGTAAGGGTCCGGATAGGGCTCCACACTGGCGAACCCGCAATCGGCGACGAGGGCTACATTGGGATGGACGTCCACCTGGTGGCACGGCTCGGGTCAGCCGGCCACGGCGGTCAGATTCTTGCCTCGGCCGCGGCGCGCGATGCCATCGCCGACGAGCTCGCTCCAGACATCGGCCTACGTGTCCTTGGGGAATTCGAGCTGCGTGGGATCCCAGGCCGCCACGAGATCCTGCAGCTCGTCGTCCCGGACCTGCCAGCGGAGTTCCCCCCGCCCCGTGTGGCGCGTCTGGAATCCCCGACGGCGTTCAGCTGACGGACGCTGGGTCGCCTGCCTGCCGACCCGGGATTGGGCTCCGCAGCGCCCCGCCGCGCGATCCGGGTCGGAACAGCCACAGTCCAGCAGCGGCTCCCAGGAATCCCGTCAGCGCCAGTCCGAGCGTCGCGATGCGCGGCATCACCTTCTGGCCTTCCGTCCCGACGATGTGATAGCCGATGGCCTGGTCTACCAAGAGAACCGTCAGCTCGAAGGCGGCCGTAGCGAAGATGCCCGCGACGACGCCAGCTAGCAGCGAGCGGCCAAAACCCGCGCCAGCGACCAAACCCACGAGCGCGGTGTAGACCGCCGCAGTGGGCAGGATGATGACAGCGAACTGAATCATGACGAAGGCCCAGTCCTGGATTGGGACGAATGAGCCGATGAAGTTCTGGATGGCCGCGCCCGGGTCGTTCTCTGCGGTCACGGCGCGGGCGAAGAGGAGGCCGGCCAGGAGGCCGATTGCGCCGATCGGCAGCGCCATGGCCAGGCGCCACCACGGAGCGTGCACCCGCAGGGCTGCCGCCACCCCGTACAGCGCGCCGGCGGCGAGCGCGACCACGACGGCCCGAAGGAACCCTGGATACAGGAGGGAGCATCCGAA
>VBJP01000058.1:0-20309 GCA_005880165.1 Chloroflexota bacterium
CCGATGTAATGGCGCGCCGCATCGGACAGCAATGCGTACCCATCGGCGTCGTAGAAGAGGTTGCGTCCGTCGCTCCACAGTGACTGGTGGGTGTGCATGCCGGAGCCGTTATCGCCGTACATCGGCTTGGGCATGAAGGTCGCCACGTAGCCGTTGGCGAAGGCCACGTTCTTGGCGATGTACTTGTACTTGAGGACCTTGTCGGCCGTCTCGACCAGGCCACCGAAGCGGATGTCGATCTCCGTCTGGCCAGCAGTTCCCACCTCGTGGTGGTGCACCTCCACGTCGATCCCGGACTCGATCATCTTGAGGACCGTCGCCGAGCGCAGCTCCTGCAGGCGGTCGGCCGGCGGGACCGGAAAGTAGCCCTCCTTGTGCCGGGGACGGTGCCCCAGGTTCGCCACGCCATTGGAGCCCGAGTTCCAGATCCCCTCCTCGGAGTCGATGTAGTAGTAGCCGGAGTGGGCGTTCTGGTCGAAGCGGAGTGAGTTGAAGAGGTAGTACTCGATCTCCGGCCCCCAGTACGACGCGGTGGCAATGCCGGTGGTGGGCAGGAATGCCTCCGCCTTCCGGGCGACGTAGCGCGGGTCGCGGGTGTACGGCTGCCGCGTGAGCGGATCAACGATGTCGCAGATCAGCGAGAGCGTGCGCGTGCCGAGGACCGGATCGACGAACGCCGTGGCGGGATCTGGCAGGAGCAGCATGTCCGACTCGTGGATGTGCTGGAAGCCGCGGATGGAGGAGCCGTCGAAGCCAATGCCGTCGACGAACAGCTCGCTGCCCAGCTCGCGGGCCGGGATCGAGAAGTGCTGCCAGGTCCCGGGCAGGTCGGTGAAGCGCAGATCGACGATTGCGACCTGGGCGTCGCGAGCGAGCTCGAGCACCTCGGCGACGGTGCGGGTGTGGACGGTGGCGGCCTCTGTGGGGCGGATCGGGATCTCCAGGACCATCGGTCGATGCAACCTCGCGTGCGTGGGCTGTCGCCAAGCAGGCTACGGTCAGACGTATGGCGCGCCGAGGCGCTGGGTGCCGTCGAGTCCAGCTCATTCTTGTGCAGAGTGCACAAATCGAGCCCTCGAAGGCCTCAATCCCGCGGCAGCTCCACGAGGCGGGCCTCGAGGATCGCGTCATGCGTCCGCAGGCGATCGAGAGTGCCGGGGTCCACGCGCTCGTCCACGCTGACGAACATCATCGCCTCCCCGGCGGCTGAGAGCCGGGAGAGCTCAAGCGAGGAGATGTTGATGCCCGCCTCAGCGAGGATCGTCCCAACCGCTCCGACCACGCCGGGACGATCGTGGTGGCGGGTGATGAGGATGGTGCCCGCCAGCTCGGCGTCGATCTCGAAGCCATCCAGGCTGGTGAGGTGCGCGCGCCCGTGCGCCGTGGAGCCCGCGAGCCGGAGGCCGTCGGCGTCGACGGAGCTGGAGCTCGCCGCGATCGAGAGGGTGACGAGCGACGACCAGGGCTCGGAGTCATCGGTCCGCGTCTCCGAGACGGTCAGGCCGCGCTGCCGCGCGACCAGGTCCGCGTTGACGGCGTTCACGCGCTGGTCAGTGACCGCCTCGAGCAGGCCGGCGATCGCCGCGGTGCGCAGGGGTGAGGGATCCCAGGCGGCAATCTCCCCCGCGTAGGTCAGACCGATGGCACGTATGGGACGGATCGCCAGCTGCCGAGCCAGGACCGCCAGGCGCCGCGAGAGCTCCACATACGGCCGCAGCCTGGGGGCAATGTCGGCGGCGACCGCAGGCGCGTTGACCGCGTAAGGCGGCGTGACACCGGAGAGGGCCATCGCCACCTGTTCCGCCATCTCGTGCCCCACGCGGGCCTGCGCCTCCCGGGTGGACGCTCCGAGGTGTGGGGTCAGGACCGTGTTGGGGGCCGAGCGCAGCGGGTTGTCGGGAGCCATCGGCTCGGTGGCGAATACGTCGATCGCGGCGCCAGCGACGTGCCCGGAGGCGAGGGCCTCGGCCAACCCCGCCTCATCGATGATGCCGCCGCGCGCCACGTTCAGCAGGTGCACGCCCGGTTTCATGGCGTCCAGCTGCGGGGCGCCGATCATGCCCCGCGTCTGCTTCGTGAGCGGCGTGTGGACACTGATGACGTCGGCCGCCAGCAGCAGCTCGGGGAGTCCGACCAGCCGCGCCCCCGCCTCGCTGGCCTGTTCCGCAGTGAGATAGGGGTCATACGCCATCACCTTCATGTCGAAGGCGAGGGCCCGTCGCGCGACCTGCTTGCCGATCTTTCCCAGGCCGATGATGCCGAGCACCCTGCCGCGCAGCTCAGCGCCGGTGAAGCTGTCGCGCTCCCATTCCCCGCGCCGCACGGATGCGTCGGCGGCCGGGATGCGGCGGAGCATCGCCAGCATGAGCGCCACCGTGTGCTCCGCGGCGGCAATGGTGTTGCCGGTCGGGGCGTTGACCACCATGACCCCGGCAGCGGTCGCGGCGCCCAGGTCGATGCGATCGGTCCCCACGCTGGCCACCCCGACGACGGACAACCTCGGGATTCCCGCCCGCAGGAACTCCTCGTCGACCCGCGTCTGCGAGCGCACCACGACCGCGTCGTAACCGCTTCCATCCGCCAGCAGATTCAGCAGCTCGGAGCGAGTCAGGTTGAGCCGGACGTCGGTCTCGTGGGCGGCTGCCAGTAGGTCGATGCCAGCCTGCGCGACAGGCTCGACGACGAGGATTCGGGCCACGGAGGCGAGTCTAGCGGGGAGCACGTTTCGCAGGCTCGACCGACGATCGGTTCATACTGCGTGCGTGCCGCCTGCCCGGGAACCGATCGAAGTGACCGTCGAGATTCCCTCCGGCAGCCGCAACAAGTACGAGTACGACCACCAGGGGCATCGCTATGTGCTCGATCGGGTCCTCTTCTCGAGCGTGCACTACCCGTGCGACTACGGATTCCTGGAAGGGTCGCTCGCGGACGACGGCGATCCCCTCGACGTGCTGGTGCTGATCAGCGAGCCGACCTTCCCCGGTTGCGTGGTGCGCGCGCGCCCGGTCGGCGTCCTGGACATGACCGATGACAAGGGGCACGACTACAAGATCCTGGCGGTGGCACACGACGATCCTCGGTACGAGGAGGCCGCGGCGCTCGAAGATGTCTCCCCCCACCTGCTGCGTGAGATCGAGAACTTCTTCTCGATCTACAAGGAGCTCGAGGGTCGTGCCACCGAGGTGCGCGGCTGGCTGGGGGTCGGTGAGGCGCGGCGCATCATCGACGCTGCCAGGGCCTCGGGTCGTGCGGCCGAGGAAGGCGCGCGGGAAACCGGCGAGCCAGGGACCTGGCGCTAGCCCTCGATCCCCGCGGCTCGACCTTCCAGCCAGCTCAATGACCTCAGCCGGCTTGATGGCCCGAGGGCCGCGTCAGCCGCGCGGCTTGGCCACGGGATCGAGCGGAGGGTCGAAGTCCTTGACGTGCAGCAGTGCGCCCGAATCAAGATCGCGCGCCGCTCGACGACCGACAACCTCGTCGAGCCGCATCGGAGAAATGCCACCCGCGGGGCGCCGGGCGTCAACGTCGTCGGCGGCAATCGGCGCACCGGCCTTCAGCGCTCGCGCCGCGACGAGGGAGCGGCGCGCGACGAGGGTAGTGTCCGCCTCCCCTCGGCGCGGCTCCTTCCGGCCGTCGCCGAGCGCCGCATGTGCGTCGTGTAGCGCTGCAGCCAGCTCGGTCATCTCCGCGGGCTCCAGGGAGGCCGCGTGATCGGGCCCGGGCAGAGAGCGATCCAGAGTCAGGTGCTTTTCGATCACCGCCGCTCCGAGAGCAGCCGCGGCGATCGCCGTGGTCAGGCCGAGCGTGTGATCGCTGTAGCCGACCGGCACCCCAAAGCGCTCGCGAAGGGTGGCCATGGCGCGCAGGTTGGCATCGGCCGCTGCCGCGGGATAGGCGCTGGTGCAGTGCAGCAGGATCAAGGGCGGGTCGCCGGCCGCCCGCACCGCCGCCACCGCAGCCTCGACCTCCGCCAGGGTCGCCATGCCCGTGGAGACGATCATCGGGCGCCCGCGTGCCGCCACGGCGCGCAGCAGGATCAGGTTGGTCAGGTCGCCAGAGCCAACCTTGTAGGCGGGCACGTCGAGTTCCGCCAACAGCTGAACCGACTGGAGGTCGAACGGGGTGGAGAGGAAAGTGATACCGAGCTCGACCGCCCGGTCCCGAGCCGAGCGCAGAGCCTCTCTCGGCAGCTCCAGGGCCCGCAGCATCTCCAGCTGCGAGCCGGACGAGGACTGCCGGCGCTGGTACTCGGCAAGCGGTGCGGCGGCAGTTGCCAGTGCCTCAGCTGAGAAGGTCTGGAACTTAACGCCATCCGCTCCGGCATCGGCTGCGGCCTCGACCAGGCGGCGCGCCATCTCCGGCGATCCGTTGTGATTCACTCCGGCCTCGGCGAGGAGGAAAGGCGGAGCGCCATCGCCGATCCTGCGCTCCCCGATCCTGACGATCACGCGCGCCCCTCGTCGGAAGCCTCCGGCGTCGCACCCGTCGCCTTGACGATGAAGGCCGATACATGTGAGGTCGATGGTTTCTCGATCACGACATCTCGACCCGCGAAGAACTCCTCGACCGCGCGGGTCTCGCCGTCGACCTTGCCGTAGTCATCGAACATCACCACCCCGTTGCGGACGACGCGGTCCCACAGGGATGCGAGGACCTGGCGGGTGGGCTCGTAGACGTCGACATCGATGTGCAGCAGCGCGATCCGCAGCTCAGGGCGCGCCGCCAGGTAGGCGGGCACGGTGCGCGTGATATCGCCGGGCACCAGCTCGACGTTGCGAAAGCCCTTCAGCTCCAAGACCCGCTCGAGCTCGTCGACCGGGATGCCGCTCCCGGAAATCTGCTCGAAGCGCTTGACATACGCGGCATCCCGAGGCGCGGTCGGCGGCGGGAATTCACCAAAGACATCGAAGCCGATGATCTGACGCGAGTAGGGGCTCTCGCAGACCTCGCGAAAGGTCGCCAACCGGATCAGCGACGCACCCTTGAAGACACCGGCCTCGACGACTTCGCCGGGAAGGCTGTGTATCCGGCGATACACGTCGTATTGGCCAAGGATCTTCGCAATGCGAGTGACGGGGCTCGTCAGATGAAAGCCGTTCTCATACTCCCAAGCCCGATCGGTATCGAACCCGAAGACCGATGTGCTCATCTCCTGCGCCTCGGGGTCGCCCATTCGTCGCGCCAGCATACGGCTCTCCTGGCCTTTGCGCCTCGCTCGGCCGCAGTAGGATGCGGCGTGAACGTGGCGGCTTGTCGACGCCTGGAGGCGGCACGGTGATGCGGCGCCTCGTGATCGTCGGCGCCGGTGACCACGGCCGGGTCCTCGCGGATATCGCGAGGAGCGCCGGCGTGGAGTGGATCAGTTTCGTTGAACCAGGCCCGATGCCGGCGGGTAGTGTCCGAGCGGCTCCGCCCATCGAGGGTGATCTCGATCATCCTGACGCCTGGCTTCCGGGAATGGATGCCTTTGCGGTGGGGCTTGGCGACAATCGGCGCCGGGCGGCGGCATGGGCTCGCTGTCTCGAGCTTGGCCTCCGCCCCGCGACACTCGTGCACCCGAGCGCCATCCTGCTGGGCGGCGCCGAGCTCCAGGAGGGCGCCCAGGTCTGTGCCGCGGCAGTCATCGGCGTCGACGCCGTCGTGGCCGGGAACGCGATCATCAACACGGCGGCGAGCATCGACCACGATGTTCGCGTGGAGCTCCACGCGCAGGTCGGGCCCGGCTGTCATCTCGCCGGGCGGGTCGTCGTCGGGGAGGGAGCGTTCCTCGGCACCGGGGCGGCCGTCACGCCAGGGCGGCAGATCGGTGCGTGGGCCACGGTCGGCGCGGGCGCCGTCGTCATCGACGACATCGCCGAAGGTTCGAAGGTGGGAGGGGTCCCAGCGCGTTCTCTGGGCCAGGCCTCGGGCTGATCCGGCAAATCGGCTACCCTGACGTCTATCGCCGATCTCGAAATGCTCGGCAACACCTTCGCGGAGTGACCCTTGAGCGCAGAGCCCGGCCGCAGGGCTGAACGGCTCCTGCCGAATGAGGAGGCAGCCGTTACCGGTCAGGAAGCGGTTCTGGCTGAAGCGAATCGAGTCCGCCGGGCGGTCCTGCAGCCGCGCGGCCTTGATGAGCGTCGCATCCTGCTGGTGGGTGGTGCGGGATACATCGGGTGCGAGCTGACCGCCCAACTGCTCGACGCCGGATACCAGGTCCGTACCGTCGACCTCCTGATCTATGGTCACGGCGTGGCGGTCACCGGTTTCCTGCGCAACCCACACTATGAATTCCGTCGCCTTGACCTGGTTGCCACCGAGACCCTCTCATCGGCGCTCGACGACGTGACCGACGTCGTCCTGCTGGCCGGCCTGGTCGGTGATCCGATCACCAAGGCTTACCCGCGGGCCGCGGAGGCGATCAACGTCGATGGGATGCGCCGGCTCCTCGATCACCTGAACGGCCACCGACTGAACAAGGTCATCTTCATCTCGACGTGCTCAAACTATGGCCTCATTCCCGACGGTTCGGCGGCCGACGAAGAGTTCGAGCTGAGGCCCCTCTCCCCGTACGCCGTGGCGAAAGTGGCCATCGAGGACCATCTGCTCGAGATCAAGGAGGAGATCGACTATCACCCGGTCATCCTTCGGTTCGCGACCGCTTTCGGGCTCTCGCCGCGGATGCGCTTCGACCTGACCGTCAGCGAGTTCACGCGCGAGATGTTCGTTGGACGCGAGCTCCTCGTTTTCGACGCGGAGACGTGGCGGCCCTACTGTCACGTGCGTGACTTCGGGAGACTCGTCCAGCAGGTCCTCGAGGCGCCCCTCGAGATCGTCGATGGCGAGGTCTTCAACGCGGGCGACGATGTGAACAACTACACCAAGCAAATGATTGTCGACCAGCTACGACTCCGGTTGCCGCACGCGCCGGTACGCTTTCAGGAGCACGGCAGTGACCCGCGAAACTACCGGGTCAGCTTTGCAAAGGTGCGAGAGCGGCTCCACTTCGAGTCCGAATTGACGGTCCCCGACGGGATCGATGAGCTGCTCACCGCCCTTGAGGCGGGGCTCTTTGGCGATGTCGACGCCAGGCGTTCGTTCTACGGAAACTACGAGATCGAGTACCCATGAGCGATCTGATGGAATCCAGGCCGACCACCGCGAGTGCGGTCGACCCATCGCGCGTCGTCCAGGCGATCCGATCCGTGGTTGGGGACCGCGCCGCGCTGCACGAGCCCGAATTCGCCGGAAACGAGTGGCGGTACGTGCGCGACACGATCGACACCGGCTGGGTCTCGTCGGCCGGCTCATACGTGGACCGATTCGAGGAGATGCTCGCCGAACGGATCGGCGTGGCACGCGTGATAGCGACGGCCAATGGGACCGCCGCGCTGCATCTCGCGCTGGTAATGGCCGGCGTGTCGCCCGGTGACGAGGTGCTCACCCCGGCCCTCACCTTCGTGGCAACCCCAAACGCGGTCACGTACAGCGGGGCGGTTCCGCATTTCGTGGACTCGAGCGAGGAGACGCTCGGCATCGACCCGTACAGGCTCGCGCGCTACCTCGACCGGATTGGCGAGCGCGTGGACGGCCAGCTCGTGAACCGCAACACCGGCCGGCCCATCCGGGCCGTGCTGCCGATGCACACGTTTGGCCACCCGGTCGACCTCGACCCGCTGATCGAGGTATGCGAGCGACACGGAATCGTGCTCGTTGAGGACGCCGCGGAAAGCATCGGGTCGTACTACAAAGGCCGTCACACGGGCGGAATCGGGCGTATTGGCGCGCTCAGCTTCAACGGCAACAAGACGGTCACCACGGGAGGCGGGGGTGCCGTCGTCACCGATGACGAAGAGCTGGGAGCGCGAGCGAAGCACGTGAGCACCCAGGCCAAGGTGCCGCACCGCTGGGAGTACGTCCACGACGCCATCGGCTTCAACTATCGCCTCCCCAATCTCAATGCTGCGCTCGGATGCGCGCAGCTCGAGCAGCTGGACGGGTTCCTCACCGACAAGCGGCGACTCGCAGAGCGCTATGCCGAGGCATTCATGGCGATTCCCGGCATTCGCTTTTTCGTCGAGCCGCCATTCGCGAGGAGTAACTACTGGCTCAACGCCATCCTCCTCGACGAACCGGATCTCGCTCAGCGGGATGCCGTGCTTGGCGCGACGAATGACGCGGGCCTCCAGACGCGGCCCGTTTGGCGACTCATGCATCGGCTACCGATGTATGCAGATGCGCCGCGCGACAGCCTCGTCGTCTCAGAGGCTATCGAGGCCCGGCTGGTGAGCATCCCCAGCAGCGCCCGGTTCGGACGCTGACCTGGGCACCATGCGCATCGCCGTCGTCACCGGCGCGCGCTCCGATTACGGGCTGATCCGGCCCGTGCTGGCCGCGATCGCTGATGAACCTGGCTGGGAGCTGCAGCTCATCGTGACCGCAGCTCACCTCGCCCCTGCGTTCGGCCTGACCGTACGGCAGATCGAGGAGGATAGGATCCCGATCGCGGCGCGCGTGGAATCCCTGGTTTCGAGTGATACGGGCGAGGGCGCTGCGACCTCGGTTGGCCTCGGGACCATTGGCTGTGCCCAGGCGCTCGCCCGTCTCCTCCCGGACCTCGTGCTCCTGGTCGGGGACCGCTTCGAACAGCTAGGGGCCGCGCAGGCGGCGCTTCTCATCGGGCTCCCGATCGCGCACCTCTTCGGTGGTGACCTGACGGAGGGCGCGTTTGACGACGCGATCCGGCACGCGATCACGAAGCTCTCCCACCTCCACTTCGTATCGAATTCCGCGGCGCGAGAGCGCGTCATCCAGCTCGGCGAGCAGCCGGACCGGGTATTCCTGGTCGGCAGCCCGGCGATCGACGAGATGCTCAGCGGTCCACTCCTCGACCGAGATGCGCTCGAGTCGGACCTTGGCGTCGAGCTCGGCGAGAAGACCGCCCTGGTCACCTTTCACCCGGCGACGCTGAGCGACGGCCGGGCAACTGACCAGCTGGACGAAGTGCTTACCGCAGTCGCGGAGGTCGGGGATCCACTGAGCGTCATCATCACCCGCGCCAATGCCGACCCGCAGGGCAGGGCCATCAACCGCCGCATCGATGAGTGGCTGACCCGCTACCCGGCGTGGCGCGCGTACGACGCTCTGGGCCCCCGCCGTTTCCACAGCCTCCTCCGTCAGGTCCAGGTGATCGTGGGGAACTCCTCGAGTGGCCTGTATGAGGCTCCAACCTTTGCCGTGCCCGCAGTTAACGTGGGCGACCGGCAGGCCGGCCGCCTCCGCGCCACCTCGGTCATCGACGTGGCGGTTGAGCGCGAGGCCATCCGTTCCGCGATCGAGTACGCGCTCGCGACAAGCTGGTCCGGGACCGTCAATCCGTATGGCGACGGGCACGCCACGGGGCGAATCATGGCTGTCCTACGCGGCGTGTCGAACCCGCGCTCCCTTCTCCACAAGCGGTTCTACGACCTCCCGGTCTCGGTCGAGCGGTGAGTGCGCGCTGGCAGGACGCGGTCGTAGGGGAAGACCTGCCGCTTCTCGATGCCATCGCACGCCTCGACGCGGCGGCGCTCCAGATCCTGATCGTCACGGATGCCGAAGGCCGTCTTGCAGGGACGCTGACCGACGGCGACGTGCGTCGAGCCATCCTGCGGCAGTTGTCGCTCGACTCCCCCGTCGCCGAGGCCATGCATCGGTCGCCCACCACGATTCCGGTGGGCGCCTCGCGGGAGGAGGCCATTGGCCGCATGCGTGAGCGGCGACTGCGGCACCTCCCGATCATCGATGAGGGCGGTCGACCGGTTGGGCTCGATCTTCTCGACGAGGTGGCGGCCCCGACGACCAGGCCAAACGCCGTGGTTCTCATGGCGGGCGGGCTTGGCACGCGCCTGCGGCCGCTGACCGAGACGACGCCGAAGCCGCTTCTCCGCGTGGGCGGACGCCCACTCCTGGAAACGATCGTCGAATCCTTCGCCGACCACGGGTTCACCCGCTTCTTCCTCTCGATCAACTACCGCGCAGACCAGGTCGAGGCGTACTTTGGCGACGGATCCCAACTCGGGGTCGAGGTCGACTACCTGCGCGAGGACGAGGCCCTCGGCACGGCTGGCGCCCTGAGCCTGCTGCCCGAGGCGCCGACCGAGCCGATCGTGGTCATGAACGGGGACATCCTGACCCGGCTCGACTTCGGCCAGCTCATCGACTTTCACTCGCGCACGCACGCCGAGCTGACGATGTGCGTCCGCGAATACGAGATGCAGGTCCCGTACGGGGTGGTGGAGGTCGAGGGGGAACGGGTCACCTCGCTGGTGGAGAAACCCACGGCCCGGCACTTCGTCAACGCGGGCATCTACGTCCTCGCGCCCAGCTTGATCGCAAATATCCGCCGCGGCGAACGGCTCGACATGACCGATCTTGCCCAACGGGTCATGGCGGGCAACGGCCGTCTTTCGGCGTTTCCGATCCGCGAGTACTGGCTCGACATTGGGCATCTCAAGGACTACGAACGAGCTCAAGCGGACTTCGCCCGCTACTTCATCGAAGCCGACCGCTGATTTGGTGCCGACGTACGACGTCACGGTGATCGGTGCGGGATCGTGGGCCTCGCCGTCGCGAAGACCTGCTTGAGCGCCATCCGCGGCTGCGGCTGATCGTTCTCGAAAAGGAGGGAGCGCGATCGGCCAGCATCAGACGGGCCATAACAGCGGCGTCATCCACCGGGGCGTGCACTACTCCCCGGGATCATTGAAGGCGACCCTCTGCGTCAGGGCTCACGTGCCCTCATCGACTTCTGTGCCCGGCACGAGGTGGATGTCAGGCCGATCGGCAAGGTCATCGTGGCGCTCGACGAGGCCGAGCTGCCCGCGCTCGAAGAGCTCTATCGACGCGGGAAGCAGAACGGCGTGCCCGACCTTGAGCTGATTGGACCCGAGCGGCTTCGGGAGCTGGAGCCGCATGCCGCAGGGATTCGGGGTGTCAACGCTGGGGCGGACGCTCCATGTCGTGAACGCCCCATCGCCGGCTGCCACGAGCTCGCTGGCCATCGGTGCCTGGATAGCCGACCGGGCCGAGGCGGAGCTGGGCGTCGGGGGTCAGCGAAAGGCCAAGGCTCTGCGGGAAGCCGCCGGTGAGCGCCTCACCGCCCCGTCGCGACGGCACGGCGTGCAGCGGCCAGGTCACGGGCATTATCGACATCGATTCCTGAACGCCGATCGGTCAGCAACGCGGCTGGAGCATCGTCGATCAGGCGCCCCTCGGCGAGCAGATCTCGGGTCGTTACGTAGATCGCCCCGGTGAGCCGGACTGCACCCGGTGAGCCCTGCCTCCGCGCATCGGTCCCAGGTGGAAGCGGGATGGAGCGATACCTCCCCTCGACCATGGCACCCACCGCGCTGGCCGGCAGGCCCAGTGGCGCGACGCTGACCACCGAGCGGACCCCGGGCGGATCGAGCAGTGCGATGGCGTCGTCGATCTGCGCCGCCGTCCGAAGTGGCGAGGTGGGCTGCAGGGTCACCACCACGCTCACCGACTCCCCGTCGGATTCGAATGCGCGCACCGCGTGGTCGATGACCGGGAAGGTGGGCATTTCGTGAGTCGCGAGCTCCACTGGACGCAGGTATGGGACCTCTGCCCCGGCGTCGCGCGCCACGCGTGCGATGGCCGGATCGTCGGTCGAGACTACGACCCGGTCGACCCGCTGCGCGGCGAGCGCTGCGCGGATGGTATGCACGATCATGGGCTCGCCGGCGATGCGTCTCAGGTTCTTCCCGGGGAGCCCTCGCGATCCGCCGCGAGCCGGGATGATGGCCACGATCACGTCGGCACGGTCCGCATCGGCCGAATTCTAAGCGGGACCTCCGGCGGCCTCACGCTAGTCTTCGTCGGACATCTACGACCTCGGAGGGAGCCGCTTGGCGCTCAGATCCCTCGTGCGTGGCTCGGTCGCGTACTCGATCGGCAACCTCTTGCCGCGCGTCGGCAACTTCTTGCTGCTGCCGATCTACGTGCACTTCCTGAGCCCGGCCGATTTCGGGTCGATCGCGCTGGTGACATCGGTCTCCTCGTTGCTGGCAATCGGGTTCCGGCTCGGGCTGGATGGCTCGCTCATGCGGCTGTATTTCACATCCCCGGATCCGCGGCACCAGAACCGCCTGCTGACGACCGTGGCGACGGTCACCACTATCGCCGCCGCGATCGGCGCAGGGCTGACCGCCTGGCTGAGCTGGCTCTTCTTCGCGCAGCTTTTTGCCGGCCTCGAGTTCTGGCCGTTCGGGGCCTTCGCCGTGGCGATCGCCTTCGCCACGACCTTCGTCTACCTCCCCGCCACGCTCTTCCGGGCACGCGAGCAGCCGCTGGCCTTCCTCTCCTTCACCGCCGGGCAGTTCGCGGTGACCGCTGCCGTCACGCTCCTGCTGGTGGTTGCCATGCATGCTGGGGCGGTCGGAGCGCTCCTCGGTCAGCTCGCGGGCGGGCTGGCGATCCTGCTGGTCAGCGCCGTCCTCGTCTGGCGCGCCGGTGGCCTCGCGCTCGATCGGGGCCTTGCCTCCGAAGCGCTGCGATTTGGGCTGCCGCTCGTCCCCCACGGCATCTCCGGGTGGGTGCTGAGCGTTTCCGACCGATGGCTGCTGGGCTTCCTGCTCCCGCTGAGCGCGGCGTTGGCGCGCGCCCAGATCGGGGTCTATTCGCTCGGGTACCAGCTGGCCTACGTCGTGGATCTGGTTGCCCAATCGATCAACGCCGCCTGGGTCCCGTTCTTCTACCGGTACGGCAGCACCGAGCAGGGGCCGCGCATTCATCGCGAAATGCTCACCGTGGTGACCGCCGCGTTCGCCGCGGTGATCGCGGCGCTGAGCATCAACGCGAACCTGGCGGTGGCGATCATCGCGCGTCCGCAGTTCGCGGAGGCGGCGCGCGTGGTACCGATCGTGGGCCTCGGCTTCGAGGCCCACATCGTGTACATCTGGATGGTGACCGTCGTCTTCCATGCTCGCCGCACCGCGATGCTGCCGTTAATCAGCGGTGCGTCCGGAGCGGTGAACGTGGCCGTGAATATCGTGCTGATCCCGCGCTTCGGGATCCAAGGCGCCGCCTGGGCGACGCTCGCGTCGTTCACCGCGATTGCGGTGATGACGACCTGGTACGCGTATCGGGTCTATCCGGTCACCGTCGACTGGCTGCGCCTGGCGGTACTCCTCGCCGGCACGGCGGGGGCCGCGGCGTATGGCCTGGCCGCCACGGGCGGGTTGAGCGCCGGCCGGATCCTGCTGGACCTGGCGCTCAGCGCGCTCTTCGCTGGGGCGGCCCTGACCGTCGCGCGATCACCGGCCGTCCGCCTGCGAACGCTCACTCGCGAGGCGACCCGCTCGCTCGCGCAGGCTCCGACAAACGCTTGATGAGGGCCGCGGTCCGATAGGCCGCCTGGCCGTCGAGCGGACCCAGGTGCGGCTCCAGCCGCTCGCGCGCGGCGGAGAGCACCTGCCCGCGCTCAGCCGCATCGCTGAGCCGCTCGGCGATGGCCGCCGCTTCGTTCTCCGATGTCGCCTGCAGCGCGATCCCCTCCGCGGCAAACGACGCCACCGGAGCGCCAGGGGTGACGTGCGCGGTGATGGCCGGCACTCCGGCGATGACCGCTTCGAAGACGCTGTTCGACCAGCCGGTCACCAGTGCGAAGGCGCCGGGCAGCAGCTCGTGCAGCTCCGCCTCCTCGATCCGCACCTCCACCCTCGCCTGTCGCTCCGCGCTCGACACGATCTCGACCCAGGCCTTGGCAGATTCCACGGGGTGCGGCCGCACCTGGACCACCGCGGGACGCACGGCGGCTGCGGCGGCCACGGCGATCTGCAGGATTCGAGCGCGCGTCTGTCGCGTCATCGGTCCCGTCTCGGACTGGGCAGCCATCACGATTCGTGGAGGCGAGTCAGGCGCGGCGGCATGCCGCTTCAAGAGCGTCTCGAAACGCGCTGCGCCCACCTCGACCACGCGGTCGGGCGGGAACCCGCTCGTGGCCAGCACCTCGGCCGCGCGACGGCCGAAGACCGCCATCCAGTCGTAGCGCACCCCGCTGATAGCGTGCGGATTGGCAGCCTCCGCATGCGGCAGGTCGAGGCACACCGCCCCGTGACGGTCCGCGAGCACCGGGAGCAGCCGAGAGTAGGCGTTGATCTCGTCGTACGTGGCCACGACGCGGGGCCTGGCCGCTTGAAGGACGGCGTCGAGCTGCAGCCCCTCGATGCCCAGTCGCACGAGGGAGTCGCCGGCAAGCCCCGCTAGCCGTCCCGCCGCGGGCGCGCCGACCCGCGGCGCCCAGGCGTCGCGGAGGCTGGCCTCGATCCGCGGGCGGCGGCTAGCAAACCGGAACAGGGCAGGAATCTTCCGCCGCGCGAGATGCCGATCTGCCCGGGGGAGGTCCGCGGCGCGCGTGTCCGCGGCCGCGCGTGAGACTCGGACGAACCCGACACGAAGGTTCGGTGCCATCTCCGCAAGCGCCGCACGGACCGGCGCGAAGACCTGCAGGTGCACGCTGTTCAACAGCACCACCAGGAGGTCGCTGCCATGCATCGGGGCGTCAGGCAGAAGGCCATCGAGCGCCGCGCGCGCGACGCGTGCGAATGTGGTCGGGAGCGCCCGGGCTCGATGCGGCGGCGCGCGGAAGGCGGCGAAGATCGCCTGCTCGAGGGCCGGAGCGAGATCGATGTCGTCGACGGCGAGGAGCTCCCGCGGCGCACGAGCAAGCAGGTCGCGCGCGAGCTCTCGGGCGCCGGGGTCGTCGAGCTTCTGGAGGGCGCCCGTCATGGGTCCAGGATGCGCCGGCTCAGACAGCAGATGGCGTCGCGCGCTCAGGCGCCGGCCCCAGCCCGAGCGCGGTCAGCACCCGGCCCGCCCGCTCCTCCCAGGTGTTGTCGATCGCCGCTTTCGAGGCAGCCGCGCCGAGCTCGAGGCGAGCTGAGAAAGGCAGGTCGCCGAGCTCGCGGATGCCCTTTGCCATCACGACGGGGTCGTCTCCGACGATAAGCCCGCATCGGGCTTCACGCACGACCCTCGCCGTCTCGTCGCAGTTGGTGACGATGAGCGGGCGGCCGAACGAGAGATAGTCGAAGAGCTTCACCGGCAGCGCTAGGTCGTTGTAGCGATTCTTTGGTCGGGGAATGATGGTCGCCACCACCTCGGGCAGCAGCGTGTGGAGCTCCGATCCCTGCGCGCGGACGACGCGGGCCCATCCGGGCAGCTCACCATCGGGCTCTTCGCCCACCCGGCACACCAGCGTGGGGCCAGCACTCGAGCCGGCCTCGCGCGCCAGGCGCACTGCCTCCGTGAGCTGCCGGCCACCCGCCGAATCCCCCCGGGCATTGCCCACGAAGAGCAGCTGGTCCGCGTCGTCGCGCATGCCGATGCCGGCTGGTGGCGGCGAACCGGGCGGCAGAGTCACGACCTGGCGGCGGTCGCCGAAGATGGCATGGCCCAGCCCGATGGACGGAACTGCGACCCGCGACGAGATCGAGGCGAGCGTGTGCGTGGCTGGACCAAAGGCGCGGGCCGACAGCCATCGGCGTGGCGTGTCTGCGCGGTAGTACTCGGGAAACAGCTGGTATGCGTCGCGGAAGTAGGTCAGGACCGGGATCCCGAGGGTGCGCGCCAGCGCCAGAAAGGCGACATCGGTCTCCGAAGGCAACGCCGTCGATGACTCCACGTATACGCCCGCCAAGCCACGGAGACGCCCCGAGAGGCCGTATCGCACGAGCGCCACCCGCCGCGCTCCGCGATAGCCCGCCAGGACGTCAAGCTGGACGCGACGCGAGAGGGCGTCCCGCAGGTGGGTGATGCGGACGGTCGGGCCCCAAAGCCCGTGGTCGAGCGGATACATCGACAGGAGCAGGACTCGGGGTCGATCCACGTGGCGCACGTTCTCCAGCGGGTTGTCGCCAGATGGTAGCCGTGTGCCGGGACAGTGCTGGGAGGCAGGAGCTCGCCGGGCTCGCCGCCTCAGAAGGCTTCCAGGTAGCGATCCAGCTCCCAGCCGGAGACCTGCATCCGGTACTCGTCCCACTCCTCGGTCTTGGCCTCGACGAAGCGCTCGTACACGTGCTCGCCGAGCGCTTCGCGGATGACCGCGTCGGCCTTCAGTTCCTCGAGGGCGTCGCGCAACGTGCCCGGCAGCTGCCGGATCCGCCGGCTCTCGAGCTTCGCCGGGTCGAGGTGATAGAGGTTCTCCTCGACCGGACCGGGCGGCTCCAGCTTGCGCTCGATGCCGTCCAGGCCGGCGGCGAGCATGGCGGCGAAGGCGAGGTAGGGATTGGACGAGGGATCCGGGCAGCGCAGCTCGATGCGGGTGCTGTCGAGCTGGCCCTTGCTGATCTGGGGGATTCGGATGAGCGCCGAGCGGTTGATACGCGCCCAGCCGATGTAGACCGGCGCCTCGTAGCCCGGGACCAGCCGCTTGTAGCTGTTCACGAGCGGCGCCAGCACCGCGATCATGCCGCGGGCGTGCTCCAGGGTGCCCGCGATGTAGTGCCGTGCCACGTCCGACAGGCCATAGGCGTCCTTGGGATCGGCAAAGGCGTTCTTCTGTTTCTTGGTGTCCCACAGGCTCTGGTGGGTGTGCATCCCCGATCCGTTGATGCCGAAGATCGGCTTGGGCATGAAGGTGGCGTGCAGACCATGGCGGCTGGCGACCGCCTTGAGGGTGGTCTTGAAGGTCACCGCGTTATCGGCGGTGCGCAAGGCGTCGGCGTATTTGAAGTCAATCTCGTGCTGGCCGGTGGCGACCTCATGGTGCGCCGTCTCCACCTCGATCCCGATCTCCTCGAGGTCGTTCATCATCTCCTTGCGGACCTCGGTGGCGAGGTCGGCCGACAGGTCGAAGTAGCCCGCCGAGTCGTGTGGCAGCGTCCCGACGTCGCCGCCTTCGCCGCGCCGCAGCAGGAAGAACTCCAGCTCGGGCCCGGTGTTGAAGGCGTACCCGAGCTTGCGGGCCCGCTCCAGCTGCCGGCGCAGCACCCAGCGCGGGTCGCCGGGAAAGGGATCGCCGTTCGGGGTGTACACGTCGCAGATGACGCGTGCCGCGCCGGTCTCCAGCTCGGCGTTGTCAGGACCGATACCCTGCTCCCACGGGATGGGCGAAAACGTCGACAGATCCGGAACCAGAAACATGTCCGACTCCGCGATCCTGGCGAAACCCTCGATGCTGGAGCCGTCGAACCACTTCCCGTGCTCGACGGCCTCCTCGAGCTGGTGCATCGGCACCTGGACCGATTTCACGGCACCCACGATGTCGGTGAACTGCAACGAGACGAATCGGAGGTTGCGCTCTTCGGCGAGCTTGAGTGCGCCCGCGAGGTCCTTGACGGCCATGAATGCTCCTGCGATCGGCGTGCCTGCAGAGTACACAACGGGCCGTGCCCGCGCGGCCGCCGATGGGCGCGCGGAAGCGGCTACCGCGCGTGCTCCGCCCGACGCAGGATCGCCAGCGCATCGTCCGCCCGGCGGGGGTCGACGCCAAGCTCCCCCGACGCGCGACGGAGACGGTAGAGCACCGTGTTGCGGTGGACGCCGAGCTCGCGGGCGGCGGTCGCGACCCGGCCGTTGGCGCGGGCCACCGCAATCAGGGTTGCCTCGAGTGTCGCGTCCGGCGAGGTCGCGCCGGCAGGTTCCTCGGTGGATGGGCGCGCGGTCGACGAAGAGGGCGAGTCCACGCGGATCTGCCGGGAGGAGGCAAATGTGCTCCTGGCCTCCGCAGGACGGCGCAGGAGCGCGCGTAAGGTGATCGTCAGGGCCTCGGCCGCGGCCTCGTCGACGCGGGCGAAGGGCAGATCGTCGAAGAGCCACACCGATGCCCCCGGCCTGATCTGACGCTCGAGGATGAAGAGTCCCTCCGCCGTCTGCCGGGTCACGGCCCGGCCGGGCGATCCGGCCAGGAGGCGAGCGTGCAGCGCGGCAAATCGTGCGGCGAGTGCGCGTCCCGCCGGCCGGGCATGCAGGGCACGGAGCTCTCCGTCGGCCGCAACCGCGACCCCTCGCCGGAGCCGCCCAGCCACGAGGCCGGCAGCCGCGGCAGGATCCGGCGTGGCCAGAGCGGCCTCCGCCGCCGCCAACCGCACCTCGCTGGCGATTCGAGCCAGCTCGGCGTCGACGTGCTCGAGGTGCCGGGTGGCGGCGTCCGCCAGCGGTCCGGTCGCGAAGGCGCTCCCCAGGATGGGCAGCGGATCGCCCGCACGATCCGGCGCCGGCGCCTGCCGTGGAAGAGCTGCCAGGAGCACCGCGGCTGGCCGCAGAGCAGCCTCCCCAAGCACGCCCACCAACCGGTCGAGCGCGGTCTCTCGGCCGAGCAGAGCGACGTCGATGATCAACAGCTGGCCGTCGGCATCGTCAGGCAGATGAGGTGGCGCCGCCCGGGAGCGGGCGATCCCTCGCACAGCCGCACGCAACCGGTCAACCGAGCCGGAGAGCAGGCGCGCCTCAGGGTCGACGGCACGCCACAAGTCGATGCCGCTCGTCATGCTACATCCATGGCGGTTGCGATCCGTCCACGCAATCGGTCCAGCTCGGGGCGCGCATCGTCGAGACGTCCGCCGCGCAGCAGCAGTCGCAAGGAGCCATCCGCCCACCGCAGCGTGACCCGCCTGCGTGGAAACCAGAGGGCAGCCGCAAGGCTCGTCACCAGCAGGCCGGCGCCCAGGAAGAGCACGGCCATGCCGGGATCCCATCGCGACAGAAACGTGACGTAGGCGGTCAGCTCCCCGACCGAGACGTCAACCGGGCCTACGCGCGCGGTGCCGCCCGCCACCACCCGCGCGGAGTCCAACAGGCCCGATGCGTCGGCAGCCGTGATCCGCAGGGTGTTCGTGCCTGCGTCCTCGAGTGCAACGCCCAGCGTCAGCCCCACGCTCGGCAGCTCGACGAACGCGCCGTTCGCGCCGCCGATCGGGGTGTTGAGCGGCAAGGCGGCATCGAGCAGCGGGCGTCCCGCCAGGGTGGTGGCCCGCACCTGCACCGCGGGGCCGTATGTCCATGCGTGGACGAGGTAGCCGTCGAATGCGCCTGGACGGTTGACCTGAAGGGTTTCGCTGTGCACCGAGGACCCTTCGCGCAGGAACGTGACGCGCGTGTCCAGCCGACTGGGTCGGCCACCGGCGTCGAAGGCCGCATCGAACCCGTCTAGCCGGAGCGCATCGGTGAAGCCGGGCGACGGCTGGTCGAGCAGGGCCTGCTCTCCGTTCAGCAGGCTGAAGGTCGTCTCATGACCGAAGGCCAGACCGATCCCCGCGCCGGCGACGACGAGCACGATCGCCAGGTGGGCGGTGAGTCCGGCGAACTGCGACCAGCCGCGCCGGACACCCGCTACCACCGTCGTCTCGCGGGTGCCGCGTACGGCGACACGGTAGCCGGCTTCCCGCAGCGCGACGACAGCGCGCCCCATTGCCGGCGAGAGGGGCGCGCGCGTGGGCACTGCCACGCTGGCGCGAAGCGCCTCGCGGGAGTCGGTGAGGGGCGCGGGATGACGCCACTCGCGCCAGGCGGTTGGCGCGCGAACCGCGAGGGCTGCGAGCCCGCTGATGGTCACGGCACCCAGCAGGATCAGGTAGGCCGGTGTGGCCAGCAGCCACCCTCCGCGCGGCGCCGCCGCGGCGGCCGCGTTCGCGATGCCGGTCGCCAGCAGCAGGGCGATTCCGAGACGCGGGTCGCCTGCCAACCGCAGCGCGCGCTCGCTGAAGCGCGTGAGACGGTCGAGGCGGGCGCCGGCGAGCGCGCTCAGCGTGCCCGGCCGGTCCATCGCTCAGCCGGCGGCCGCCGCCAGATCCTCCACCAGGTCATCCGCGTCCTCCAGCCCGACCGATACGCGCACGAGGCCAGGCGTCAGTCCGGCCGCGGCCAGCTCTCCTTCGCCCAGCTGACGGTGGGACGAGGACGCGGGATGCGAGCAGAGGGTTTCGACGCTGCCAAGGCTGGTGGCGTGCACTGCAACGCGCAGGCGATCCAGGAATTGCTCACCAGCGGCGCGGCCGCCTTCGAGATCGATCGCCAGCATCCCGCCCATCAGCCCATCCCGCAGCACGCGCGCGGCCAGCTCGTGCTGGGGGTGGGAGAGCAGGCCGGGATAGAGGACGCGCCGAATCGTCGGGCGTCCCTCGAGCGCGCAGGCGACTGCCAGCGCGTTGCTGGCGTGACGATCCATGCGGATGGCGAGGGTCTTCAGTCCACGAAGCGCCAGGAATGCCTCGAGCGGCTGTGCGTTCCCACCCGCGTCGATCAGGACGTGCCGCGCGGCGGCCACGCGGTCCGCAGGTCCGATGACGGCCCCCGCAATCAGGTCGGAATGACCGCCGACGTATTTG
>VBJP01000058.1:20365-27714 GCA_005880165.1 Chloroflexota bacterium
CCATGAGCAGCGCCTTCCGCTCGTGGGCGAGATCGGCCAGCGCGGCCAGGTCGGCCATCTCGGTCGTGGGGTTGGCGATCGTCTCGGCCCAGATCAGGCGCGTTCGATCCGTCATGGCCCCGGCCACAGCCGAGGCATCGGTCAATGGCAAGAAGCGGGCGGAGACCCCGAAGCGGGCGAAGAGTCCGGTCAAGATCGCGTACGTGCCGCCATACAGGGCGCGGTGGGCCAGCACCTCATCACCGGGACGTAGGGTCGATGCCAGCGCCGCGTGAATCGCCGCCATCCCTGAGCCGCTGACAACGGCGGCCTCTCCGCCCTCCAGCTCCGCGAGTGCCGCTTCGAGGGCCGCGAAGGTGGGGTTCGAATAACGACTGTAGGAATGGCCGGCGGTCTTGAACTCGAGCAGGTCGGCGAGCTCCTGCGCGCTCGACACCTCGAAGGTGCTGGTCTGGTAGATGGGGACGTTCACCGGGGGCTGCGGCGCATCCGGCGTGCGTCCCGCAGCGCGGATCGCTCGGGTGGCGAAGCCAGGCATCGTCGGGCGAGTCTAGCAGCCACGCCGGCGGCGGCCGACGGGTGCCTAGTCGGGGCGGCGCTCGCTCCCAGTCGGGGGTGAGAGGAAGGCATCCATGGCACGGCGAATCTGGTGATCCGGATCGAAGCTGCGCGTAGCGACCGCGATCTGGCGGCGCACCTCGGCCGCGTCAGGCTCCTCCTCATCCGGCTGCTCCGCGATTGCGAGGCTGATGCGGCGAGGTCGCAGGTCCGGGACTGGCGTCCAGCGCTCTTCGGGCTCGTGGTCGGCCTGCGGTTGCTCAGGCGCCTCAGCGGCGACCGGCTCAGGGCCAGGCTCTGCAACTGCCGCGGCCACCGGCTCAGGGCCAGGCTCTGCAACTGCCGCGGCCTCCGGGAAGCCTTCCTCCGCACCAGCTTCCTCGGCTCCAGACGCTGCCGCTGCTGACGGCGTTGGCATCGGCTCACCGATGGGGACCGACACGGTCGCGCCGGACGGACCGGACTCCGGCTCCTCATCAGACACCGGCGCCACGGGGCCCGCCAGGCGCGGCGGCCGGGGATAGCCGCTGATCTGGTTCTTCCCGAGCGATTTGGCGTTGTACATCGCCCGATCCGCGGCACGCACCAGCTCATCGGCCGTGCCGCCGTCCTCCGGGTGCGAGACGAGGCCGATGCTGACGCTCGTGGACGCTCCCTCAGCCTCGAGGCGGAAGCCCATCTCCTCGGCCTCGCCGCGGATCTTCTCCGCGACCACAAAGGCGCCCGCGTAATCCGTCTCCGGCAACAGCACGAGGAACTCGTCGCCGCCGTAGCGGTATGCGGAGTCCACGGTGCGAATCGAGCCGCGGATGCTTCGTCCCAGGGCGCGGAGCACCTCGTCGCCGCGCTGGTGGCCGAGGCCGTCGTTCACCGCCTTGAGGCCGTCCACGTCGACCATGAGCACCGAGAAGCCACGCTCGCTGCGCCGGGTCCGGCGCACCTCCTGATCGAGCGTGGGATATAGCTGGCCGCTGTTGAAGAGTCCTGTTATCGGGTCGATGCGCGACAGGTCGCTGAGCATCGAACGCACCCTGCGCTCGTGCGCCGAGAAGACACCCGCCAGGAACGCGAGCAGCCAGATAGCCCCCACGTTCAGCACGATGCGGAGGAGGCTCGTTCCCGCGAATCGGTCCGGCGAAGGATCGACCGCGATGACCCCCAGGTACACGCCGGTGGCCAGCAGCGCGACCGCCACGGCGGCCCAGCCGCCGCGTCCAAGGGCGACCGCGACCGCGAGCAGGTCCAGCGCGAAGACGTACGGTGAGCTGCCATACCCGGTCAGCAGGAGGAGTGCGGTCGAGAGCGCCACCGCGATGGCCACCTCGGCCGCCGTGGTCAGGTCGTTGCGCCAGGTGCGTGGCATCAGCTCGTGCAGGACGACCACGACGACCACCGCAAGCCCGCCGAGCCCGAAGATGATCGTCTGGTTGGCACGATACGCATCGGAAAGGCCCACGCCCACGAGTACGGCGGCGATGGTGATCCACCACAGCACGCGGACCACACCGATCGATGCGCTGGCCGATGCCCCGGCGTGTGCCTCAGCGATCTCGGCGTCAGGCTCGTACTTTCCCTGCCCGTCGGCCGCCCCGGCGTCGAGCGAGAAGCGCGCTGCGGAACGCTCGCGGACGGCCGCCAGCGACGCGCCAAGCACGAGCAGGCCGCCGACGATCGCGGTGACGATGAGGAAGATGAGGTTGGGTGGCACGGGTTCGGGTCGGGCACTCCGCCAGCAGGTGCGGCCGATGGCACCAGCGCCCGGCAGCCGGCTAAGTCTAGGGTCCTGGGCGGCGGTAGCGCAAAGGTACTAACCAAACCCCACCCCCCAGGCGGCGCTCGTGCGCACCACATGAGCCGGCGGTATACTCCGGCCCGCCCCGTCCCCTGGCAGGAGTCGATGCAGGAGCAATCCCGTGCACGGTTCCCAGCTCTTGGCGCCGTGCTCTCCTTTCTCTTTCCCGGACTCGGCCAGCTCTACTCAGGCCAGCCCACGATTGCCGCAGTCCTGGCCACGCCCATCCTCGTCATCGGTGCAGGTGGGTTGGCCGCGTATCTGTTCATCGGCGATCGTGTCCACAGCGCGCTCTTCAATTCGCAGTTCCTGACTACACTGCTGGCGCTGGATCTCGCGCTCCTGATGTGGCGCCTCTTCGCGATCGCCCACGTAGGTCTGGCTCGGCCAATCGGCCCCGTGGTCACGAGCGCCGGTGCAGCCCCGGTGACCGGCGCCCTCAGCTCCGCGGCCGGCCCTGGCGCAGCCGCTCTGGCACCGATCGGAGGACTGCCCAGACCGTCGTACCTCCATCGGCGCCCCTGGGAGATCGCCGCCGTGGTGCTGCTCATCATCGTGACGGTGGTCATGCATGCCTGGGCGGGCATCGTGCTCAGCCGCCTCGATCGCACCCTGCATGACGTCTTCGCCGGTGGCGCTCCGATCGCCTCGGGCGGCTCGAATCAGCCCCTCAACCAGCCGAACTACCACTGGGACGGCAAGGCGCGGATCAACTTCCTGCTGGTGGGCATCGATTCGGACCCGAGCCGAACGGAGGCGCTCACCGACACCATCCTGGTTGTCAGCGTCGACCCGGTACGTCATACGGCGGTGATGGTCTCGATCCCGCGCGACACGGGGTTCATGCCACTCCCAGACCGCCGCATCTTCGGAACAGGCCTGTACCCGGATAAGGTCAACTCCCTTACCACGGTGGCGAGCCAGAACACCAAGGTCTGGTGTCCGGACCTTCCCGCCAGCGCTGCCTGTGGAATCCGCACCCTGCAACGCTCCGTCGGGCTGTATCTGGGCATCGAGATCAACTACTACGCCACCGTGAACCTTCGGGGATTCTCCGAGCTCATCGACGCGCTCGGGGGCCTGCGCCTGTGCCTCGACGGCACCCTCGCTGACACGACCTACACCGGGCCTACCTGGAGGCCGAGGGTGGGGATCACCCTGGAACCGGGCTGCAGCGTGTATGACGGACCCCACGCTCTGGCCTTTGCGCGGATTCGGAAGGGGACATTGACGATGCCCAATGGCACCGTCGTCGAACAGAACGATTTCAAGCGTGCCGAGCGGCAGCAAGAGCTTCTCGTGGCGCTCGGCGATCAGATCGCCAGCTCGAACTGGGTGCTGGGCCTGCCGGGAATCCTGAATGCGATCGCGGAGACGGTTTCGACGGACTTCCCACGCGGAGATGCTGGTAACTTGACCAGCCTGTTACCCCTCGTGCTGCAGCGGAACATCACCCGAGTCGTGCTCGGCTACCCGGGATACGTCGATCTTCCGACGAATCCGACGGTGAACTATCTGCTCATCCCGAGGCGCGCCGCCATTCGTGCCGAGGCGAAGAAGCTGTTTGGGGCGCGAGGCCTGAAGGGCTGGTACGTCGGCAGCCCGGATCCGTACCCGCCGGCCAGCGCACCGTGATTTCGGCGACCTCGAGCGCACGCCCGCGCACCCGGTGAGGGTCCCCGCGGCCGGTCGCCTTGCCAGCGTCGACGGGACGGGGCTCGCGATTGCCATTGCCTGTCTGCTCCTTGCCGCGCTCACCGTGCTCGCGGGGCGCGTCTCGCCATGGGCATTCGTCGCGTCCGGTGCCGCGCTCCTGGCGATCACCGCCGTAGCGGCCTATCGCTATCCACGCGCGGGACTCGCGGCGGTCCTAGTGGGCCCGCTCTTTGATCGCACGCTCCTCGATCGGATGGTTCCCACCAACCTGACCGCGCTGTCCGGGGCATTCGGGGAGATGCTGCTGGTCGTCATCGGACCGGCGATCCTGCTTCGCGCCTTGCACGAGGGTCGTGCGCGCAGGGTGCTCACCGGTTGGCCGCTGGCGCTGTTGCTGACCTTTCTGGTACTGGCCGGGGTCTCGGCCCTGGTCAACTCGGTGCCGCCGGTGGTGGCGGTTCTCGGCCTGACGGTGACCGTGGATGCCATTGCCCTCTTCTTCCTCGCGCCGCTGGCCGGTGTCGATCTGACCAGGGGCAGCCGCATTGTCTGGTTCTTCGCGATCGTGATCGGGATTGCCTCGCTGATCGCGGTCCTCCAAGCGTTGCTGGGCACGACGATCCTCGGCCTGAGCGCCACGGCAGGGCGATCCGGCGAAGGCGTGCGCATCGGCTCGCTGGTGGGTGACCCGAACGCTTTCGGTGTGCTCATTGGCATGGTGCTGACCGTTCCGATCGCCGCAGCCGCATTCTCGAGCGGACGGGGACGGCTGCTGGCCGTGGGGTTCGCGCTCGTCCTGGCGGTGGCGCTGCTCTTCACCTATTCGCGTGGCGCCTGGTTCGGGACGCTCATCGGCATCGTCGCGGCCTCCCTGCTGACGCGTCAGCTGCGGCTGCTTTCATATGCGGTGGGCATTGGCCTGGTCGCACTCCTGCTGGCTTCCGTCCTGCCTCGTGACATGTTGGGCAGTCGACCTCCACAGGCATCCCCGCGGGCGATAGGCACCGGGACACCAACGACGTCAGCCACACCGTCGCGCAGCGCATCGCCGTCCGCGAGCAACATCCCTAGCAGCGATTTCCTGGGCTCGGCCATCGATCGAGCGCTGCGGATCGCCAGCGGGAGCGATCTTCGCGCAAGGCTGGTACGCAATGCCGGACCGATCCTGGCCGAGCACCCCATCTTGGGGGTCGGGCCTGGGCGCTATGGGGGTGCCGTCGCGGCGTGGTACCCGACGCCCGTCTACCGGGCCTACGGCACCAACAAGCTGCTCACCTACCAGATCGGATTCAAGAAGTTCTTCCACCAGCAGACGGTGGACAACTTCTGGCTGCACCTCGTCGTGGAGTCCGGGATCCTCGGTACGCTTGCCTTCGGAGGACTCATACTGCTCCCTCTCTTGCGCATCGCCCGAGCAACACGTGAAGCGACCGAGGGAAGGGTGGTGCTCACGGCCATCGTCGCGGCTGGACTCGTGGGCGTCTTCAGCTCGGTGTCCACGATGCTGTTGGAGGCTAATGCCGGCGCGTTCCCGTTCTGGCTGCTGCTGGGCGTTGGATGGTCTATCGTCCGGCTCCGGGAGGTGCAGGCGGGGTGAGGACAGCCCGGACGGCGGAGCTCCTGCGGTTCGGCAACCTGCGGCGCGGTGTGCAGATGGCGCCGATTGTGGTGGGNCCGTATTCGTATGTCGGCATCGCAGTCTGGATCGCGCTGCTCGCCTATGCCGGGTTCCGGTGGCCCGCTGGCACGCTCGTGTTCGCCGCGCTTGGATCGCTGGCGGACCCGGTGATCCTGCCTGCCATCGCACGGCAGGGGTCGTCGCTCGCCATCTACGGCTACACCGATTCGCTGCTGCTCGGAGCGGGGCTCGGCATCGCGGCACGGGCAGCGATGAGCGGATGGTTCGTGAACGGGCTGAAGGACCGTGCTCTCATTCCGATCGCCGGGTACGTCCTGATCGCGCTCGTCTCGGCGGTGGTCAACCTGGTGCAGCCCATCGTCGCGGTGGCCGGGATCGTCTCGACCATCGATGCCATGGCGATCCTCTTCCTGGCCCGCATGGTGATCCGCGACGATACATGGCTGTGGCGCGCCCTAGCCCTGTTCCTGGCGATCATGGGCGTCGCTGCGTTGATCGCCATCGGTCAGCGGCTGCTGACGCCCGACTTCCTGGGCCTGTCGGCCTTCGAGGGCGGATTCGGTGAAGGCGCACGGGCGACCGCCTTCTTCGGCAACCCCAACCACCTGGCGCCCCTGTTGGGTCTGGCGCTGGCCTTCAGTCTCTTTGGATTCAGGGCACTCCACGCCCGCGCCGGGCGCATCGCGGCGGTGCTCTTCATCTACCTGCTGATGGTGGCGCTGGTGCTCACCTTCTCGCGCAGCGGATGGTTGGCGTTTGCGCTCGGCACCGGCTCGCTGGCCCTCGTCTTCGATCGAAGGGCGCTGCTCATCACCCTGGCAATTGGCGTCGTGGCGCTGGGCACGGCGTTGTACATGCCGCGGGAGCTGCTGGCCGGCCCCGGAGCCGGAGGCGGCGGCCCGGCGCCGGATCTGGGAGAGATCGTGGTCGGCCGCGCAAACGCCATCGCCTCGGGACAGGACCTGCGCACGATCTTCATTGCCGAGAGCATTCCCGTCGTCCTGCACGACCCGGTCGTCGGGGTCGGGCCGGGCCGGTTCGGTGGTGCGGCGGCCAACGTCTTCGGCTCACCGGTCTACAAGCAGTTCGGTGTCAGCCTGTATCGCTTCCACACCATCCACGACTACTGGTTGCACCAGCTCGCCGAGGTCGGGGTGCTTGGCACGCTCGCCCTCGTAGCTTTGATGGTCTCGCTCATCGTGCGCCTGGTGAGCGCGGCGCGGCGCGCCCCTGACCCATTGCGCCGTGGCCTGTTGCTCGCGACAGCGGCCAGCACCCTGGCCATGTCCCTCAACAGCCTCACCGAGATGCTGCTGGAGGGCAATTCGCCCTCATTCGTGCTCTGGCTGTTCATCGGTCTGGGTTTATTGGTCGCCGAGCGCGTGCTGGTCACGACCCACGTCGGCGAGCCTGAACCGGTGGCTACGCCTGCGCCCTAGAACTGGCGGCCGCGCACGATCTGCCAGAGGGTGCGCAGCACGATCGCAACGTCGCCGAAGAAGGAGCGCGTCGCGACGTACTCCAGATCGAGCGCCACGCCCTCGTCGAAGCTCAGCTTTCCCCAGCCGCGAACCTGCCACAGCCCGGTGAGCCCGGGAACCACCGAGAGTCGCCGGAGGTGCCAGGGGTCGTAGAGCGCCACCTCATAGGGGATCGGGGGTCGCGGACCGACGACGCTCATCTCCCCGCGCAGCACGTTGATCA
>VBJP01000268.1 GCA_005880165.1 Chloroflexota bacterium
CACGGATGCCGATCACCTGGAGGCATCGCTCGAGATGGTCCGGCGCGCCCAGGCGAACGGTGACATCTACAAGGGCACCTACTCCGGCTGGTACTGCCCCGGCGACAATGAGTTCAAGACCGAGTCGCAGCTCGTTGACGGCCACTGCCCCGACCACCCGACTCTCGAGCTGCAGTGGTTGGAGGAGGAGAACTACTTCTTCCGGCTGAGCCGATACCAGGAGGCCCTTGAGCGCCTCTACGCGGAGAACCCGAGCTTCTGTGAACCGGAGCACTTCCGCAACGAGGTCCTCGCCTGGCTGCGCGAGGGCCTGCGCGACTTCTCGGTGAGCCGCGCCGGGACCAGCTGGGGCATTCCCTTCCCCGGCGATCCTGACCATCGCATCTACGTCTGGTTCGACGCGCTCACCAACTACGTCACCGGGGCGGGGTTCCCGGCCGACCCGGGCGCCTTCGAGAAGTGGTGGCCGGCGGACGTGCACGTCATCGGGAAGAACATCACCCGCTTCCATTGCCTCTACTGGCCGGCGATGCTGATGAGCGCCGGCCTCACGCTGCCTCGCCAGGTCTTTGCCCACGGCTTCATGACCATCCGGGGCGAGAAGATGAGCAAGACCCGGGGCAACGTGATCCGTCCCGAGGACGCCGTCGCGCTCTTCGGCGTCGACGGGGTGCGCTACCTGGTCCTGCGCGAGATTCCGTTCGATCGCGATGCGGACATCACCCTGGGAGGCCTGGTACGCCGCTACAACGCGGATCTGGCCAACGACCTGGGGAACCTCGTCAACCGCACGGTGAGCATGAGCGCCCGTTACACCGATGGCGCCCTGCCGCCGGTCTCCTCCGCCAGCGCGCCGGCGGACCTCGAGCTGCGTACGACCGCCGAGCGGACCATCGCCGACTACCACGCGGCCATGGGGCGCCTGCAGTTTGACGAGGCGCTCGCCGCGTTGATGGCGCTCGCCGGGGCGGGGAATGGGTACGCCGAGTCGCAGGCTCCCTGGAACCTGAATCGCCAGCGAGAAACGGAGCGCTTGGGGCAGGTCCTGTCGGTGATGGCCGAGACGTGCCGTCTGCTCGGACACCTGCTGGCGCCCTTCACGCCCGCAAGCGCCGCCCGCCTCGCGGAACAGCTGGGCGTGCCCGCGCCATACGACGCCCGCGGCGGGGGTGGGCCAGGCCTCGTCACGCTCCTCGCCTGGGGCAGCGGTGGGGAGGGATGGCACACCGGTGCCGCGCAGCCACTCTTCCCGCGCACGGAGCTGCCCGATGAAGGCGGATCGCTCGACGACACGCCGCCCGATGACCCGATGCGGGACGCGACCTCGCCGGGGGTCGCTACCTGACGCCGCGCCGGGCTCCGGAGCGGTTGCCGGGCCTGATCGATTCCCATTGCCACCTCCAGCATCCCGCCTTCGACGCCGACCGCGAGGCGGTCATCGAGGGCGCACGGCAGGCGGGGATCGTTCGCATCGTGGTGCCGGGCTGGGACCTGCCGAGCTCGGAGGCGGCGCTCGAGCTGGCCGAGGGTCATCCAGACTTCCTCGAGGCCGCCGCGGGGATCCATCCCCACCACGCAGCAGAGGCCGATGAAGCAGCATGGGCGCGCCTCGAGCTGCTGGCCGCCGACCGGCGGATTGCGGCGATCGGCGAGATCGGGCTGGACTTCTTCCGGAACCTCTCGCCACCCGACGTCCAGCGTGAGGCGTTCGCCCGACAGCTCGACCTGGCGCGCCAGGTCGGCAAGCCCGTCCTGGTCCACGACCGCGATGCCCACGACGCGGTCACGTCGGCGCTTCTCGGCTGGGATGCGGCCTCGCGTGACGTGGGGGGAGGTGTCGGTGCGGCCCCACCTGGCGTCCTGCACTGCTTCTCGGGTGACGCGGTCATGGCGGCCAGCCTTGCGGAGCGCGGCTTCCTCGTCTCGTTCGCGCTGCCGGTCAGCTTCCGCTCCGCGGTCGGGCCGCGCGCCGCGGCGGCGGGGCTCCCCGAGGAGGCGATCCTGGTCGAGACCGACGCTCCGTGGCTGGGTCCGGGGAGCGAGCGGCGCAACGAGCCGACCACCGCCCTGCGGGTGGCCGTCGAGATTGCCCGGCTCCGCGAAGTTGCCCCCGAGACGATCGCCGGCGCCGCCAACGCCAACCTGGCCCGGCTGCTCGGGACCGAGGCGATCCGCGGCTGAGATCCTCGCGCTGGCACGCCACTTGCGGAATTCGGGCGGGTAACTCGAGTCCCCGAAGGAGGGTCAAGAGCGCATGGGCCAGGTCAATGTCAACCCGCCACCGCCGGGCCAGCCGGTGGGACCGCCGGTGGCGCCCGCGCCGGTTGACGGCACCGGAATCGGCTTCATCGTCGGCATCCTGATCGCCATCCTGATCATCGCGCTGCTCGTCTGGTTCCTGCTGATCAATCCAGGCGGCGGAGCGAACAACGGAGGAACCAACACCGGCAACCAGGCAACGCCCAGCGCCAGCGCGATGCTGGATCGGGCGTAATCGCACAGGCCCGCGCGCTGCCCCGGCGCGGGCCTCCTTCTCGTCCCGCCCGCCTTCCCGATCTCGGCCGGGGCGCGACGCGGCGGGACCGTCGTGAGGCGGCGCCGGCCTTCGGGTCCGGCGCCGCCCCTTCCTTGTCCGCGCGGGCGTTCCCGGCAGTGCCCTTCGACGCCGAAATCAGGTTGACAAGCCGCTCGCCCAGCGTGTACCGTTCTGGCACTCTCCGGTCAGGAGTGCCAGCACCGGTCGCATCGGCTAGCCCGGCACCCGCGGAGGGTCCAATGGCATCCGCACCGCAGTGCGACTACGTGAGGAGGCAACACGCACACATGGCGACCACGGTCACGGCAGCCACGCAACTCAAGCCGCTGGGAGATCGGCTCGTGATCCGGCCGACGCCCCGCGAGGAGATGACCAAGAGCGGC
>VBJP01000269.1 GCA_005880165.1 Chloroflexota bacterium
CCCCCACGGGCCCTCGCCGTAGCGCACTGCAGGAATCGAGTCTTCGTCGGTCTCCATGGTTGCGGCCCAACGCGCCACCTCGGTCACCGGCGCCGGGCCATCGGACGGATCGCTCCCGTAGATGCCCCGCGGCAAGGCGGACTCGCTTGGCGAGCGCAGGACCGCAAGGGTCCAGGTCGCATCGTGGGTGACCGAGGCCGCGGTCTGCACCGTCGTCCAGGCGACCTGCTTGACGCCTCCCTGGATGGGTGAAGCGCGCAGTCGCTCGGCGAGCTCCGCGATCTGCCGGTTCCGCTCATCCAGCATGAGCGCCAGGCGGTCGACCGCCCCGGCAGGGGCTGAACCGATGCCGCCTTCGGCTCGGCCCCGCTGTGCGAGCGCGACCATGGCTTTGACGTCGTCTCCTAATCCCCGAGCCCCCACGATGCTCACCACAGCCCACCATCCGGCCGTCAGCAGCGTGAAGACCACGAGCCCGGTTGCCGGCGAGAAGCGCGACAGCGAGGGCGGCGGCTCCAGGAGGAGGATGGCCGCAAGGATCAATGGCGGCAGCGCGGCGGCGACGGCCAGCAGGAAAAGACGGACCGTCGGCCGGCCGGAGCCCATCTCAGGCCGACCCGGCCTCCAGGTCGGAACGCACCATCGTCGAGGAGATCAGGCGGTAGCCGATGCCTCGTTCGGTGAGGAGGTATCGAGGGTTGTCGGGGTCGATCTCCATCTTGCGGCGCAGTCGACGCATGGTGACCCACACGTAGGAAGGATCCGCTCCATCCGCCTCCGACCAGACGCGTTCGAGCAGGGTCTCGGTTGGGACCGTGCGATCCAGGGAGCCGATCATCACCTGCAGGACGCGCACCTCCGTTGGGGTCAGAGGCTGGGTCCCGGACCGGTTGGTGACGCGGCGGTGGACCAGGTCGATCTCCAGCTCGCCGCCGTCGAGGTTGATCTCGCCGCGGCCCGTCGCTGCGCGACGCATGATGCGCTGCACGCGCGCTACCAGCTCGTCAGGGTCGAAGGGCTTGACGATGTAGTCCTCCGCGTACTCCTGCAGCGCGAGGACCTTCGCCTCGCCCGCGTCGACGGCCGAGAGCACGATGATCGGTAAATCCGCGATCCGCTTGATGCGCCGGCACAGCTCGAAGCCGTCCATCACGGGCATCATCACGTCGACGACCACCAGCGCGGGCCAGGAGCGGTCCAGGGCGGCCAGCGCCGCCTGGCCGGAGGCAGCGGTCCGAACGTCAAAGCCCTCGCGCGTCAGGCGACGCGCGAGGACTGAGAGCAGGGTTGGGTCGTCATCGACCAGCAGGATCGCCGGTCGGAGGGCCGGCAGCATCTCAAATGCCGCCGAGGCCGCCTCGCATGACTGTGACGATCGCCGGTCCCAGGATCACGATGAAGATCGTCGGGAAGATGCAACCCACCATGGGAAACAGCATCTTGACCGGCGCCTTGGCTGCGGCCTCTTCCGCCCGTTGGCGACGCTCGATGCGGAGCTGGTTCGATTGGATCTGCAGCACCTTGGCGATCGGCACGCCGAGCTGCTCGGCCTGAACGATGGCGCCAATGAAGTTGTTGATCGGCTGCGAATCGGCGCGCTTGGCGACGTCGCGCAGAGCATCGCGCCGCGTGCGGCCCATTCGAATCTCGGCGAGGGCCTGGCGGAACTCCGCGACGAGCGGTCCCTCCATCTTCTCGACGACTTTGGCGAGCGCCGCATCGAAGCCGAGACCGGCCTCGACGGAGATCGTCAGGAGGTCGAGCGCATCCGGCAGCTGCAGGACCATGCCCATCGCCCGCGAGCGGATCCTGCGCCCCAGCCAGAATTCTGGTCCCATGAAACCGACGCCTGCGCCCACGAGAGCGAAGAAGAGGCCACCGGTGACGCCGCCGAGCAGCAGGCCGAGCAGGAAGCCCAGGACCGCGAATGCAATCGCCGCGAGCAGCTTGACGCCCATCCAGTCCGCGCCGCGCAGGCCGCCTGGGTAACCCGCCTTTTCCAGCTTGGCGTCCGTCCGGGCGATGATTCCGCCCTGGTCGCCCCGCCTACCGGCCCGCGCCAGGCGCTTGATAAGCGGTCGAAGGGCGCGCTCGAAGAACGGCTGCTGGAGCTCGTACTCCTCCAGGGACTTGGGCTGGACGACGAGCTGCTCAAGCCGCTGCTGGACCGCGTCCTTGCCTGGGCGAGTCGCGAGCCCAATGGTGATGAGGAGGACAGCCGCGGCGGCTATGGCCGCGATCAATATCTGGAGAGGCATCTGATTACACCTTGATGTCGACGATGCGGCGGATGAGGAGGTAGCCGATACCCATGCTGATCAGGCCGATGGCGAAGAAGATCATGCCCATCGGCAGGCCGAACAGCTCCGGCGGCCGCTGCAGCATCGGCACGATGTAGGTGGGACTGATCAAGAACAGGATGCCCGCCAGCCCAACTGGCAACAGCGTGATGACGTAGCCGCTGTAGCGCTGCATGGCGGTGAGGGTCTGAATCTCGCCCTGGATCCGGATCCGCTCGCGGATGGTAAACGCGATGGAATCGAGGACGGTCGCCAGATTGCCACCAACCTGGCTCTGGATGTTGATGGCGGTGACCATGAGCTCGAGGTCCGCGCTCGCGACCCGGCGGGCGAGGTTGTTTAGGGCCGGCTGCATTGCGACACCCAGAGCCATCTCGCGCACCACACGCTCGAATTCTTCGGAAATCGGTGGTCGCGCCTCACGCGTGACCAACTCGATTCCTTGCAGGAAGGATGAACCCGCGCGGAGCGAGTTGGCGAGCAGAGTGATCGTGTCGGGTAGCTGCTGGCCGAACGCCCTTAGACGACGATTCTGGCGGAAGCGCAGGTAGAAGCGCGGGAAATAGGCGCCGACCGCGAAGATGAGGACCAACGCGATGATGTTCTGCAGGGTCGGGATGACGAACCCGATGAGGTAGGCGAACACGACAAACACGAATGGACAGGCAATCCAGAAGGCCACGAACTCCGCGGGTCGGAGCTTCAGATCGGCACGCG
>VBJP01000059.1 GCA_005880165.1 Chloroflexota bacterium
TGGCGCGACCGTTCGAGATGTGATCCAGGGTGGTCGCCATCTTCGCGACCAGCGCGGGGTTCCGGAACGTGTTGGCTCCGACCATCAGACCGATGTGCGCGTGCTGCGTCGCCTCCGCCCAGGCGGCGAGGCTCAGCCAACCCTCGAACATGGGCCCGTCCGGAGAGCCGACGATCGGGTACAGGTGGTCCCAGGTCCAGAGGTCGTCGTAGCCGAGGCGGTCGGCAGCGACCGCCGCCTCGCGGAACGCCGGCCAGTCCGTGTACTGGTTCCAGGCAAGCATCCCCAGCTTGATCGGCTCAGCCATGCCGGATGACCTTCTCCACCTTGAGGCGGATGGTGAGCCGCCGCTGGCCGTTGAACTCGTCAGGGTCGTCGCCGTACCGGACGGCCAGCGCACGAATGTCGTCGAGCGCCCGCTCCGGGTCCTCGTCGAGCTCGACGCGGCCGTGCATGGCGATCCAGGTCAGCTCGTCCTCGAAGCAGAGGCTGGCGCGCGGGTCGCCGCGCAGGTAGCGCGCCTTGGCGCGGCCCTCCTTGGTGTTCATCAGGATGGTGTCCGGCTGCTGGAGGTCCAGGTCGAACCACATGACCGACTGGCTCGGAGCGCCCTGATCGGTGAGTACCGCCAGCACCGGGTAGCGCAGCTTCTCGGTGAGCCAGGCACGCAGCTCGTCGCTCAGCGTCCTCTGGACAGTCAGGTCCGGATCGGTCACCGCGCCTCTCCTGTATGGGCTTGCCATGCTAGACCGATGGAGGCCCTCGGCCGCGAACGGCCTTACGGGCGGCGGACGGCCCCACGCCTACACTGACCCGCATGAAGATCGGCTTCAAGACGTCCCAGACCAACGTCGACTGGCCCACCCTGCTGGCGACCTGGGAGCTGGGAGACGAGCTACCGGTCTTCGACTCGGGCTGGATCTTCGACCACTTCGTGGCGCTCGGTGCGGGTGGCGGAGGGAGCCACGAGGCGTTCGTGACGCTGGCTGCACTGTCGGCACGGACCCGCAGGCTGCAGATCGGCCACCTCGTCCTGGGCAACACCTACCGACACCCAGCGCTGACTGCCAAGTCGGGAGCCACGATGGACCACGTGTCGGGCGGACGCTTCGTGCTGGGACTGGGTGCCGGCTGGCACGAGGAGGAGCACGAGATGTATGGGATGGACCTGCCGCCTATCGGCGAACGGATCAGCATGCTCGAGTCGGCGACGCGCCTGATCAAGGATCTGTGGCGATCACCGACCGGCGTGACGCTCGAGGCGCCACCCTACGCCCTTCGCGACGCCGTCTGCGATCCCCCACCCCTTACTGTGGGCGGACCGCCCATCTGGCTCGGAACCCAGGGCCTGCGCCGCGGCCTGCGCATCGTCGCCGAGCTGGCAGATGGCTGGAACCAGACCGGCGATCCGGGGAGCTTCCCGGAGAAGCGCGACGCGCTGCTCCATCACTGCGAGGCGGTCGGCCGCGACCCCGGCGAGATCGCGATCAGCGCCCAGGCGTTCGTTCGCGACGGGTACGCCGCGACCCTGGAAGTCGCCGCCACGTACCTGCGCCAGGGCGCCCAGCATGTGATGCTGGTCATGCCGGCGGATCAAGGCCCGGAGGGTCTCAAACGCCTGGCCGTCGAGGTGGCAGAGCCGCTGCGCGAGCAGTTCGGATAGCCGGTCGGTGGCGAACACCGCGCCGAAGGCCCTGCTGCTCAGCATCGGCTCCGAGCTGCTCCTCGGCGAGACGGTCGACACCAACGCTGCGTATCTCGGTCGCGAGCTTGCACGGCTTGGGGTTGACCTGCGGGCAGTCCACCAGCTTCCCGACGACCGCAAGCTCATCGCTGAGGCCTTCGCCCAGGCGCTCGCCACGTACGACGTGGTTCTCGCCACGGGAGGGCTGGGCCCAACGCACGACGACCTGACGCGAGAGGGGCTGGCCGACGCCCTCGGCGAGGAATTGATCGAGGACGGGGAGCTTGCCGAGTGGCTCAGGGCACGCTTCGGCGGCGCGAGCCGGATGCCGGTCAGCAACCTGCGCCAGGCACTGCTCATCGCCTCCGCGCAGCCTCTCGACAACCCGGTCGGTTCGGCGCCGGGCTGGTGGGTGGAACGGGATGGCCGCGCCTTGGCACTGATGCCAGGCGTGCCGGCGGAGATGCACCGGATGTGGCACGAGCGGGTCGTCCCGCGCCTGCAGCGAGGTCTTCGGCTGCTCCCCCTGGCGATGCGGACGGTCAAGACCTTCGGCGTTGGGGAGTCCGCCGTGGCGGAGCGGCTCGGTGACCTGCTCCAGGCGCCCGGCGATGGCCTCGAGGCCGGGATCTACGCGCGTGACGACGGCGTGCACCTGCGCTTCAGCACGCGTGGAGAAGCGTCACTGCTCGACGACCCCGTGGCCCGCGCCCTCTCCGCGCTCGGCGACGACGTCTACGGGACCGATGAGCAGACGCTCCCTGGCGAGGCGATGGCGCGCCTGGGACAAGCAGGCGTCCGAAGCCTTGCCAGCCTGGAGGCCGGGACCGATGGCGCCCTGCTGGCGATCCTGGCGGCGCATGACCCGGCGGGTGGTGAGGCTCGCTACCTTGGCGGAACGCTGGTGCACGACGGGCGACCCCCGGGGCCGATGCGAGCGGATGCGCTCCTCACGGTCCGCCTGGGTGCGCACGCGGCCCTCGGCCGCAGCCGGGTGATCGTCACCCTAACGGCTCCGGCGATTGGATTCGATGCCCGCGAGGTGCGCATCCACGGTTCCGGTGCGCAGCGGCTGCGCCGGGCGGCCTTCGCCGCCCTTGATCAGGTCCGCAGGTCAGGGACCCTTGGGTGAGGAGGCCCGTCGATCATCGGCGGCCTCCTCATGGACTGACTAGTCGCGGGTCCGCGTCGCTCGCAAGGCGACGCGACGCGCAGCGTTGCACGGGATCAACGCCGCGTTACCAGCGGCCGATGATTCGCACCGCGGCTGGCTTGAGGTCGACCCTCCAGCGCTCGCGATACCCGATCACGTCCCCGTCGGCCTGGAGCGGAAGCAGGCGCTCATCCAGTGTTTCGATGCTGACCTGGGTCGCCGCGATGCCCCGAGCACGAGGCCTGACGTGGATGAGCCAGCGCGCGGCCTCCAGCGCCAGCTGCGGAGCTGGCCCCTCGTACACGCGCAGCATCAGGCGCCCGGCGTCGGGGCGGGCACCAGGGTTCACGACCATGCCGCGCCCGTAGAAGGGCGTGGTGCCGACCACGAGCAGCTCCATGGGTCCAGCGTGCACCGGCTTGCCGTCAGCTTCGATCCGGACGTTGTACCGATGGGTGAGCTCGGGCCAGGACCTCAGCACCGCCTCGCTCCAGCCTCGAAGGCGCCGCGCGCCAGCCTGTGCGTAGCGCTGGGCCACCACGGCATCCCAGCCCACCCCGGCGAAGAGGGCGAGACGGCCGTCGACCCGCACCAGGTCAATGGGCTTCTCCCGGCCGCTCGCCAGCAGCGCGGCGATTCCCTCCGGACTGCGCGGCAGCCGCAGCAGGTGCGCCGCGGCATTCCCGAATCCGGCCGGGATGTAGCCCAGCGCGACGTCGTGTCCGGCCGCCGCGTTGAGCGCAATGCCCAATGACCCGTCACCGCCAGCCACCACCACGGTGCGGTATGGCCCGATGCGCGCGTCCATCCATTGGCGCAGCTCGGCCTGGTCGCGTGTGGCCACGGCATGCACGTCGGCGTTCAGCACGCGTTGGGCAAGCTCAACCGTTCGCCGCGCGCGGCGAGTGCGAGCGCTGCCCGCTGCCTCGTTGACGAAGATCGCGGCCGGCGTGGGAGCCACTAGGGCGCCCTAGGGAAGATGCTGGAGCGCCTCCTCGGCGACCTTGGTGTCGTTGGTCGTCACGAAGAAGAGCAGATCGGCGGTGCCGTAGAGGTAGATCGCGGTCTTCGTGTCGGGGTCTTCCGCTCGCTGCACGTTCTTGCCGCCGACGTTCGCCGAGGTCCAGCTCATGGTGCTGCTGGTCGATCCCATTGACGTCTTGAACGCTTCGATGAGCCTCGCGTTGTCGACGCCCTCAACGCGGAACGCAAAGATGGCGCTGCCTGAGGTGCCGCTGGCGACGAAACCGAAGGCCGCCGAGACGTCGTTGAGCGACTTGCCGACGCTGTTGAGCCAGGTCTTGAACTCCTCGTTGGAGTTGGTCGAGTTGACGAAGTCGCTGCCCTTGTAGGACGCCTTGGTGACCTTCTGCCCGCCAAGGGTGTCAGGGATGAGCGCCTCGAGCTCCTTGGCGTTGCTCGGCAGGCTGAAGGAGGGCAGCAGCTCGCTGGCGCTGGCTCCCGTGCTTGGGGTCGGGACAGGAGTCGGCGACGGGGTTGGCGTGGCCGCGCCGCTGTTGCTCGCGCAGGCGGCGAGCGTCACCGTCAGCAGGCCAGCGACCGCGAATGCTCGGAAGCGGTTCATGAAGGGGCTATCTCCGGTGCGTATGGAGGACCCGCGGCGCGGGCAGCCGGCGAAGCATAGCGGGCCGCGAGCGAGGTGTGCTAGTGGAGGAACGGGCTCCGTTGGCGCTTCAGGAAGCGCCCGTCACCCGCCTGCCCGAGCCACTCGTCGCCGTCGACGATGATCTTGCCTCGGCTCAAGACAAGGTCGGCTCCCCCGGTCACCGATCGGCCCTCATAGCAGGAGTAGTCAACCGCCATGTGGTGGGTGCGGGCCGATATGGTGTGGGTGCGCTTGGGGTCGTAGACCACCAGGTCGGCATCGGCTCCCACCGCTACCACGCCCTTCTGCGGCAGGCCGAACAGCTGGGCCGGCGCGGTGGAGAGGAGCTGAACCCATCGGTTGGGGGTGATGCGCCCTCTGACGACTCCGCCTTCGTGCAGCAGGTCGACCCGGTTCTCGACTCCTGGCAGCCCGTTGGGGATCTTGCGGAAGTCGCCCTTGCCCAGGTCCTTCTGGCCGTGGAAATCGAACGGGCAATGGTCGGTCGATACGACCTGCAGGTCGTCGTGGACGAGCCCACGCCAGAGCTCATCCTGATGGTCTGCGGGACGCAGCGGCGGCGAGCAGACGAACTTGGAGCCCTCGAAGCCGTTGCCGAGATCCTCGAGCGACAGGAAGAGGTACTGCGGACACGTTTCCGCGAAGGCCGGGAGGCCCTGGTCGCGCGCTCGTCGTACCTCGTCAAGCGCCTCGCGGGCGGAGAGATGGACGATATAGACCGGTGCATCGGCCACCTCGGCCAGGCGGATGACCCGGTTCGTGGCCTCGCCCTCGAGGACCGGCGACCGGCTGGTGCCGTGGTAGTAGGGATCCGTGTTGCCTGCCGCGAAGTTCTGTCCTGCGACCACGTCGATTGCCAGCCCGTTCTCGGCGTGCATCATGATCAGCCCGCCGTTCTTCGCCGTCTGCTGCATCGCCCGGAAGATCGCGCCGTCGTCGCTGAAGAAGACGCCCGGATACGCGGTGAACAGCTTGAAGGTGGTCACCCCTTCATCCACGAGCTGATCCATCTCGGAGAGGACGTCGTCGCGGACGTCGCTGATGATCAGGTGGAACCCGTAGTCCACGCAGGCCTTCCCGTCGGCCTTCTCATGCCAGGCGTCGAGGCCCTGCCGCAGCGAGCCGCCGCGCGGCTGCACCGCGAAGTCGACGATGGTCGTGGTCCCGCCGAAGGCCGCAGCTCGCGTCCCCGTCTCGAAGGTGTCCTTGGCGAACGTGCCGCCAAAGGGA